>CAYYBI010000316.1:0-2926 GCA_964469835.1 uncultured Rhodospirillaceae bacterium | reverse complement strand
TGTTCCAGCATCACCGCGCCCCACGCGCCTAATCGGACGAACCTGGAAAGCCGTCGTATGGGTACCATATGTCGGAACCAGAGCACTAAATAAACCGGGTTAACTCACCAATTGTTGGAAAAACTCCAGGACCTTCAGATTGACCAAGTCATTCCACGTCGCGAAGATCATCAAAATGAACACCAAAATCAACCCAAAGCGGAAACCGTATTCCTGAAAACGCCGGTCGAGCGGTTTTCCCAGCACGCCTTCGATCAGGTAGAACGCCAGGTGGCCGCCGTCCAACATTGGAATCGGCAACAGATTGATCAATCCCAGATTGACCGAAAGCGCCGCCATGAAGAAAATGAAACTGATGATACCCCCTTGCGCCATCTGCCCGGAAATCTGGGCAATGCGTAACGGGCCTCCCAACTCGTCGGCATCGCGAGAGCCGGTGATGATCTGCCCCAGCGCCGTCAGGATCTGGCCGGTGAGGCCGAAAGTTCGCTCGACCGCGGCGCCGACGGCCGCAAGCGGACCAAGCCGTTCATAGCTGACCTGCTCGGGATCGGGCCGGACGCCCAGCAGCCCGATCGTCCGCTTCGCGCCGCCCTCTTCCTCCACTTCGAACGCCTTGGGCGCCGCCGTCAGGACCAATTCCCGCTCGTTTCTCAAGACGTCGAACTGAAGGGTGGTTCCAGGACGTTCGCTGACGATACGGCGCAAGTCCTCGAACCAGGTAACGGCCTCTCCATCGATCCGAAGAATCAGGTCGCCGGCTTGAAACCCCGCCTCGGCGGCGGCGCTGTCTTCCTGGACCGTGCCGATCGCCGACAAAGGGGCCGGCGCGCCAAATATGCCGAACAGCCCGGCCAGCAGAACAATGGCAAACAAGAAGTTGGCGACCGGCCCGCCGGCAACGATGGCGGCGCGCTGAAGAAGGCGCTTTTTGTGAAACGAAACCGCCTCCTCGGCCGGAGTCATCGGTGGTTGTTCCTCGTCACCCTCGAAATCGTGCTCACCGAACATCTTGACGTATCCGCCAAGCGGCACCGCGCTGATTTTCCATCGCGTGTCGTGCTTGTCGGTCCAGCCGTAAAGCTCCGGTCCGAACCCGATTGAGAAGGTCTCGACCCGCACACCGTTGCGGCGCGCGATCCAGTAATGTCCCATCTCGTGGACGAAGACCAAAATGGTCAACACCACGAGAAACGGGATAATCCAATCCCACACGTAACTAAGGATTTCCATGGTTTGCCTTCCGCCGCCCGCTCAGGCGGGATGTGGAGCCCGAACCGCCCTTCTGGATATCAGGCTGTTCGCGGTTTCCCGAGCCGCTCCGTCTACCTCTGCGACATCCGTGAGGCTCTGGAGCTGCCGATTTGGCACAGCATCCATCGTCTCCTCGACCACGCTGGCGATGTCGAGGAAATCGATTCGCCCGTTGAGAAAGTTGTGCACCGCGATCTCGTTTGCGGCATTCATGACCGTTGGTGCCGCGCCGCCGCACCGCAAGGCTTGACGAGCGAGCCTGATCGCCGGAAACCGCTGTTCATCTGGAGCCTCGAAGGTCAGATCACCAATCTCCGCCAAATTCAGGCGCGGCGCCGGCGCCATCATGCGCTGCGGCCAGCCGAGAGCGTAGGCAATGGGTGTCCGCATGTCCGGAAGCCCCATCTGGGCCAACACCGATCCGTCGACATAGGCAACCATGCTGTGAATGATCGATTGGGGATGAACGACGATTTCGATCTGCGCCACATCCACCGGAAAGAGGTGGTAGGCCTCGATCAACTCCAACCCCTTGTTCATCATTGTCGCCGAATCGACCGAGATTTTCGCGCCCATGTTCCAGTTCGGATGAGCGACCGCTTGAGCTGGCGTTACCGAAGCCATGGTCGCAAGATCGACGGTACGGAACGGGCCGCCCGATGCCGTAAGGATGATGGATTCGACCTTGTCGGCATTGTCGAAATCGAACACTTGGTAAATGGCGCTGTGCTCGGAATCGACGGGCACTACGGTAGCGCCGCAACGGCGGATCTCGGCCATCATGAGGTCCCCCGCGCAGACGAGGCACTCCTTGTTGGCCAAACCGACAACGGCCCCTCGGCGTACCGCCGCCAACGTAGGCTCTAGACCGGCGGCGCCGACTATCGACGCCATGACCCACTCGGCCGGACGGTTGGCCGCTTCCACCAACGCTTCGGGGCCGGCCGCGACCTCGATCCCGCTCCCCGCCAACTCCTGCTTGAGCGACCGATAGCCGTCCGGCTCCGCGACGACCACGATTCTCGGATGCAAGCGACGCGCCTGTTCGGCAAGCAATGCGACATTGCGATTGCCGGTCAACGCCTCCACCGAGAACGTGTCGGGTTGGCGCGATATCAGATCAATCGTGTTACAGCCCACCGATCCGGTGGATCCTAAAATGGTCACGCTGCGACGCATTGCGTCAGGGCGTTGCCGGGGCACGGTTACAGCCATGTCAACATACTGCCTTCGCCTATCGCGGTGATCAATGCTGTGATGACAACCACCGCAATTAATGCATCCGCCCGGTCAAGAAATCCACCGTGCCCCGGGATCAGGCTGCCCGCGTCCTTGACACCGAATCTTCGTTTGATCCAGGATTCCAGCAGGTCGCCGGCCTGAGCCGCTGCTCCTAACATGGTGCTGATCAGAACCAAGCGCCAATACTCCTCCAGTTCAAGTATTGCGGCCGAAGCCGCGCCGACAAGGCCGGCGCAGATGACCGCTCCACACAGGCCGGCCCACGTCTTGTTGGGTCTCACCGAAGGGGCCAGTTTCGCGCCACCGATCAGCCGGCCAAATGCATAGGCACCGATATCCGACGCCCATACGAGCCCTAGAAGCCAAAATATCGTTTCCCGCCCCGTGGTGGGTTCATTGCGCAACCAAACGATCGCGACGCAAGGCAACC
>CAYYBI010000315.1:0-4264 GCA_964469835.1 uncultured Rhodospirillaceae bacterium | reverse complement strand
AGAAATCGCATCAGTTTGCGCCGTTCGATCGAAAAACTGTCCGCCATCGTCACGACAAGCGGATACCCCTTGAACGCGCAGACCATCGCCAACCCGATACCCGTATTGCCGCTGGTCGCCTCGACCACCGTCTGACCGGGTTTCAGGTCGCCGCTACGCTCCGCTTCCTCGATGATGCTGACCGCCAGACGGTCCTTGACCGAAGCCGCCGGATTGAAGAATTCGGCCTTCACATAGAGCCGCACATGATCGGGCGCTAGCGTGTTTACGCGGATACACGGCGTATCGCCGATGGTGTCCAGCACATTGTCATACAGTCGTCCCCGGCCCTCGGTGGTGCGCGATTCTTTTCCAGCCGCCATGGCGGTTCCCCTTTTATTGCTATGAATTCACCCCACCGCAGCGCGGATTGGCCTCAATGCGGCCGTTCGCCCCGGACGAGGGCGCGGTACAGCATGCGATGCTGGCTATGGTCGTAGTCGAAGCCGGCGCGATGCATCGCGGAGCGGTTGTCGACGATCAGCATGTCGCCCAATTTATACTCATGGACATACACGAATTCGGGACGGATCGCGGTTTCCAGCAACTCGGCCAGGAATTCCTGGGTTTCCACCGGCTCCATCCCGAGTATTTTTTCGGTTTTGCCAGTGTGGAACCAGATGGCCTTGGTGCCGCGCTCCGGATGCGTCCGCACCAGCGGCTGGATCGTGAACTCGCTCTTTTTTTCCTGCTGATCGCTGAGAATGTCGGGGTTGCCGATCTCGGCGCGTGCGCTGCTGATTAGCGTGTTTGCCGTCTTCATGTTGGTGATCCGTTGCCGAAGATCTTCCGGCAGCGCCTCATAGGCGTCGCGCATGTTGCACACGGATGTGCCGCCGCCGCTGTCGGGCAGCTCCACAGGGTAGAGCGTGGTAAACTTCGGCGGAAATTCCTGATTGGTATGGTCGGTGTGCCAAGTGGCGTTCTTTGCCACTTTTGCCTGATTTCCCTTGCTGTCCTTGTGACGGTTCGACAGCACGCTGACCAGCGGCAGACCGGGCGCGAGGTAGCGCCGGTTCTGGTCTTCCATGAGTTCGCCAAACAAGCTGGCCGCCGCCTGAAATTCCGCAGCGGTAAATTTTTGATCGCGGATGACCAGGGCGACGTTATCCACCAAAGCGTCATAGAGACGCCGGCGGCTTTCTTCGTCAATCGGCTCGCGCAAATCGATACCGGTCACCTCGGCGCCGATATGCTCCTTGATCTTGCTGATTTTCAACGTCTGTTTCTCAGCGACCATACTCATAATTCTCTCACCTCGCGATTATGATGGTGGCATGCCGGTCTTCGTAACTTTCGCGACCGATTATAGAGCTTATCACCAAAATTCACGCCGCGGGTAGGGTACGAGCCCAAAGCGATGTCGAATAACGGATAATCCCGCCCGGCCGCTCGCCTCTTGGTGAGACGAGACTTCTTGCCATTTCAAGGTCTCGCTCCTACTGTCCCCGTTTCTCAAATCCAGGCAGGCTCGATGACCACTATACAATCCGTATGCATCTATTGCGGCTCCTCCTCGCGGGGGCCGAAAAGCCACCGCGCGGCGGCGCGGCGCCTGGGCGGGTTGCTGGCCGAAAATGGCGTTACCCTGGTCTTCGGCGGCGGCCATGTCGGCCTGATGGGCGACGCCGCCGACGGCGCACTGGCGGCCGGCGGCAAGGTCATCGGCGTCATTCCTAACTTTCTGCGTGACCTGGAACTGGCCCATACGGGCTGCACGGAAATGATCGTCACGGACTCCATGCACAGCCGCAAAGAGAAAATGGCGGAACTGGCCGACGGGTTCGCCATCTTGCCAGGCGGCCTCGGCACCCTCGACGAGGCCTTCGAAATCATCACATGGCGCCAACTCGGCCTGCACGACAAGCCGATTGTGTTACTCGACCAGGATGGGTATTGGGCGCCGCTCCGGGCAATGCTGCAGACCGCCGCCGACGCGAAATACCTGTGGCCCGACCAAAGCGAGTTGCTCCATAGCGTTGCCGGGGCAGACGAGGTTCTGCCCGCCCTTCAGGCAATGCCGGCATCAACGCAACCAGTTGAAACAAAGTGGCTTTGATGCCGACCGCACGGCAGCATCCCGTCCGCGCGATAATGCTATTGTGCGCCTGCCGACGCGACGTCTCTTGGAGGCGCGGTACACCGTTCAGCCCACGTTTTTCGGATAAGGCGGTATTTTGCCGCGGTTCCGTCGAGACACAGCAATAATAATCTATATGTTGTTTTGGATTGTCCGGGGCCATCATGGATCAACAAGGCTGTTATCCGATGGCTGCCGGCCAAGCCATAATCAAGTGGCCGGGCGGATTCCTTATGGAAAATCTCAGCTGAAAGCACTTGAATTGTGAAATTCTTGGCAGCCTGCTACATAGTGACCGTACAGCCCCATAAAGAGAGAAGAACATGAATTCACAGAACGGCATCGTCGTAATCGCATCCATTGTTTTGCTCGCCGCATGCTCGGGTCCGATTTCGAAGGAAGACAAGGCGCGGTTGAAGGCGCCGGTCAATTGCGCCACCGCGCAACAGGACATCGAAACCTTGAAAAAGGAAAAGTCCACTAACGCGGAGCGGGCCGCTAACGGTATTACATCGGTGCTCCCGATCGGACTTGTTGCCGGTGTCGTCAGCGGCACAGCAGGCGATAAGGCGGACGTCGCGCTCGGGGTCTATAACGATCAAATCGACGCCAAGATCGCCGAGATCAAGTCGACTTGCGGCATCTAGTAATCGATCGGCCGGATTAGGGTTTCGAAAATTCTTCCTCGGTTGAGAAACGCACACTGTTAGGTCAACTTTGCGGATAACAGCCAATTATCTGGCCGCCCACCGTGACGGAATCTAGCCTGTTCGCAGGTCTGGGCGGCCAGAAATTGTTGGGGTGGAGATTTAACGCTGCCCCTTGTACGGCACAGTCGTTAAGCCGCATTGCCGCTATTCGGAATCGCTAATCTCCGATGGCCGGTTTCGGGTTTTCCGCCATCCGCCGAATACCAAAATGCATATGTCCGTACTTTCGTACCCGCGGAAAAAATGCGACGATCAGGCGCTTTACAGAGGGACAGGCACACAGCATCGTTAGGCCGAATTTGGCGGCGCCCACCTCCCACGCTCCGCATGTCACACCAACTCCAATAGAAAGATTTCTACATGATCGATCTGATGTCCATCGCACGAACCGAATCCGAAGGCGGCGATCTGCTCGGACTCCTGTCCGGCCTTTTCGAGCCCACGGATGTCCGGCCCGAAGGTTACCCGGACGCCGTCGTCTGGAAGGGCGGCAACCACGACGGCACCGTCAATCCGGTCGCCCATTCGCTTACCGACGCGTATGCGCTGCTCGGCACCATCGCGGCGATCGACATCCTGGGTCTTCCCTTCTACGGCGTGCCAATGTGGTCGCAATACCGGCACGACACGAAACTGGCGTCACTCGCGTGGTTCGGCAACATGCCGTGCACATCGATCAAATGGTCGACCGCCGGCGACGCCTATGTCAATGATGGCAAGGGCGGCAAGGTCGTCGTCATGGGCAAATCGGCCAACGCGCCGCTGCGCACCCAGGCGGGCGTATTCTGCAACGTCCGGCCCTACGGTCCGATTACGGTCGTCCGCTGCATGCCGTGCCTGCCATACTCGCAAGACCGGGCGAAATTCAGCGTCGATGCGAAGACCGGCAACATCCACTCGGAGATGAACACCCCGGGCGTGCAGATGGCCTATGCCAACCGCCTATTCCTCAAGATGGTCCATAAGAGCGGAAAGCTCGGCCGCGTCGCCATGAAACCGACCCAGGCCATGGAAGACGGCATCAACGCCGGGCTGCATTCCTGGCTGCTCCAGGGAACCAAATTCAAGGTCGGCCGCAAATACGCGGTGGACGGCTATGTGGAGCATAAGGAAGCGGTCGATCGCATCATCGCGCTGCTGCCGTCGGACTTCAAAGACGGCATGGAAAACTGGGGCGGCCAGATCGAACAGCATATTTCAGACACGAATTTCGGCCTGCTCCTTTGGGACCTGATCGAAAAGCAGGATTGCATCGTGCTGGCGACCGACCTCGACGGCGACCGTCTTACCGATCTGTTGGCCGATGTCTCCGATCCGCTGCGGACGTTCGGCCAGAAAGTCGCCGACCATCTTGGTGTCGGCGCCAAAACCGGCGATCTGTGGGGCGACATGGGATACACCACCGGTAACGGTCGGGACATGACGTCGGTCATGC
>CAYYBI010000314.1:0-11998 GCA_964469835.1 uncultured Rhodospirillaceae bacterium | reverse complement strand
TCACGGCTCGCGCCGTCTGGACCCTCATGCAGCGTGATCATGTGCTTGCGCGTCGAATCGAAAGGCCGCTCGTCGAACCGCCGATAGCCCGCAAGGTCGTCGACCGGCCGCATGCCGTCGGCATAGCGTAGCAGTGCCGCTTCGGTAGCATCGCCCGAGAAGCCGCCGTCGATGACGTGGGCATTGTTGCAAAGCGTCATTGCCCGCAACGCCGGCGCAAACCCGGGATCGCCGAGCACGCCGCGGTCGCTCGCGGCGTAGGCGTTATCGCCGATGGCCAGCGTATTCACGCTTATCCGGTTCTGGGTCAGCGTGCCAGTCTTGTCCGAACAGATCACGGTCGTACTGCCCAGGGTCTCGACGCTTTCCAGGTTCTTGATGAGGGCGTTCTTGCGCGCCATGCGCTTGCTTGCCATGGTCAGCGCCAGCGTCACCGTTGGGAGAAGTCCCTCCGGGACGTTGGCCACGATGATGCCAATGGCAAAGATGAGGCTCGCCAACTCGTTGCGGCCGATGGCAACGCTGACGATGAAAAACAGAACGCCGAGAAAGATCGCGATGGCGCTAATGATGCGGATGAAGTGATTGAGCTCTCTGCGAATGGGGGTCTCGACCTCTTCGGTCGACTTGGTCAGCTCAACGATGCTCCCAATCTGGGTCGCCATACCAGTGGCACAAACGAGTGCCTTGCCATCGCCCGACTGCACCAACGTGCCGGAGAACGCCATGTTGCGACTCTGCAATACGTCATCGTGTACCGCGCCGGCATCCAGAGGCTGGGGTTCGCTCTCGCCGGTTAAGCTGGAGAGGTCGACCTTGAGCCGACCGTGGTCGATCAGCCGCGCGTCAGCCGGCACGCGATCACCTTCATGGAGAAAGATTACATCGCCCGGCACGATATCCCGCGCCTTGATGCTCTGCGCCTCGTCGTCACGCATTACCGTCACTGTCTGCGGCAGCATGCGGCGAAAACCCTCCATGATCTTTTCGCTTTGATACTCCTGCACGTAGGTGAAGGCGGCATTCAGCAGAACGACACCGAACAGCGCATAGGCGATATAGAGGTTGCCCTGGTCAGGATCGAGATGGTCGGCAAGCAGTGCTAACAGACCGCCGGAGATCAACAGGACGGCGAAGAAATTTTTGAACTCTCGCAGGAACTTGACGAATTCGGGCGTTTCCTTTCGGACACGCAGTTCGTTGGGTCCGTAGCGTCGCAGGCGCGCCGCCGCCCCATCGCTGGAAAGACCGTTCTCGTCTGTCTCAAACAAAGTGTAGAGTTCGACGAGCGGAAGCTTGTGGTATTCCTGCATGCGCGGGCAATTGCGTGGACTTGCTGTAACGGAAACGCCGAACCTAATTGAACCGCATTGGGCTTCGGAATCAATGTCTCTCTGCAAACCGAGGGGACGCGCCTGTTGCGGAATGCGTAAATCTCCAGTGCAGATTGTGCGGTAGTGGCTATGAAACGATGTTCTGGCGTTCCTGCTCGACGTCCGGTCATAAACCGACAACCGATATTCGGGCGGCGCTGTCCGAGAATGGCGAAAGCCATCTCATCAAGTCGCCAAAGATCGTTCAGCCTTAGACGCTTTCGCCGAAGTTTCTCGCCGACAGCGGCGCCAAATGCCGAGAACCATCGGCGTACCGTATCGTGCGACACACCCAACACTCGTAACGAATTAGGATTTCTGATCAAACAAGGCAAAGGTTTCAGCCTTCATACCGAAAAGGCATGACGCGTCTCACCGGGACAATTCACAAGCGTCCGCCTCGCCGAAGCCTGCGCCTCGGCGCACAGCGACGTTGTCCTGCATTCCGACTCGAAGGCGGATTAAGGCGATTTGTTCGCGACTATGTCACCAAAGGTCGTCAAGGGCCTTCAACACATCGTAGCGGCTGATCTGGCCGACAAGACGGCCCTTGGCGGTGACGGGAAAACGTCGATAACGGCTCTTCAAAAATGTCTCGGCGACCTCAACGATGTCTGTATCAGCGTCGATCGTTTCCACGGGCTCGCTCATGTACTCCGAAACCCTGCCGCCCCGCTCCTGATGATAGCTCGCGGTGAACGCAACCTTGAAGCAGTCCTTCGTCGCCAGGACCCCAATGAGATTGCCCTGCGAATCGACCACCGGCCCCCCGGAAATCCTGTTTTCCAAAAGCAATTCGATGGCGCGATGGATGTCCATGTCCGGCTCGAAGATAATCAAATCGGCAGACATGTAGTCCTTGGCTGAAATCGATGACCTCATGGGTTCCTCACTATTCCGGCCATGCTCTTCGTATGCGGCGGCATGCGAAGCAACCGTCAGGCATTACGGGAAACGGTCCGCTCGATTTTCTGCGCCTTGCAAGAAGGCTGGCAAATTCCGCACCCCATAGCCGCGCCGAGTCCTCCGCAACTTCCTTTCAGGACGGAGCCCCTGGCAAGAGCGCCGAGCCCTAGTCCGAGCGCCGCAATCACGATGATGAAAAAACTCAAGATAAATACTTCCACGACAGTACCACTCAGCTTGCGAGAACGTGCCCAAAGGGGGCGGTATGGCTCTCTCGGAGCCCCCCATCGGTCTTGACGATGAAGAGCGCTGCCAATTCGAGATGTTCCGCCAATCGAAGACCGTGATCGGGACCGAGCACCATCAGGGCCGTCGACCAGGCATCTGCCGCCATGGTCGTCGGCGCAACCACCGTGACGGAAGCGAGGTTATGAGTGACCGGCAGCCCCGTCCGCGGGTCTATGATATGGGTATACCGAGCGCCGCCGCTTTCGAAAAAAATCCGGTAATCGCCGGATGTGGCGATCGCCGCATCGTTCAGACGAACCACACGTTGGATCGCGCGCCGGCCCGGCACGGGTTTCTCGACGCCGATCCTCCAGGCCCCGGCGTAAGGGCTGCCGCCACGGACCCGCATCTCGCCGCCAATCTCGACAAGGTAATGGCTTGCACCGTTTTGCTCGAGATACTCCGCGACCCGGTCGACGGCAAATCCCTTGGCAATACCGCACAGGTCCAAATGCAGATCGGGCCGCGCCTTCCGCATGGCCGCCGGATCATTTCTCGCGTCGAATTTCGTGTGTCCGATCTTCCCAAGTTGCGCCTGGATGCGCCCAGCCGAAGGTGGCAGCGGGCGTGGCGTCTCGGGTCCGAAGCCCCAGAGGTCGACCAGCGGACCGATGGTTACATCGAAGGCGCCCGCCGATAGGTGGCTTATACGCAACGCCTCTCCCGCCACCCGCGACGTATCGGGCGAAACGGAGACCCAGCTTGTCGACGCGGCGGAATTGAAGCGCGAAAGTTCCGAGGTCGCACGATACGTCGACATCTGGTCATTGACCGTTTCGAGAATAGTTTCGATGTCCCTTTCCACTGCATGTCGTTCGAGGCGTCGGCCGTCGCCTGCAACCTTGACCCGGTAGCGCGTCCCCATTGTTGCGCCGGACAGCATCAACCACGCTCCATCGTCGGGGGAATCGTCGCAGCCGAGTACACTTAGAAACGGAATCGCTACGGTGAAGCGTTTGGCGCGGTCGAGCACCGCTCTTCGGGATATGTCGGAAAACGAAACCATCGTATTAGCCGCCGAATTCATCGAAGAAAATATTGTCAGCGTCGACGCCAAGGTTGTCCAGCATCTTCAGCACGGCGCGAAGCATCATCGGCGGACCGCAGACGTAATATTCGCAATTTTCGGGCGCCGGATGGCCTCTGAGATATTCCTCATAGAGTACCTGATGAATAAACCCGGTCTTTCCCGTCCAACCGTCCTCCGGCTTCGGCTCGGAAAGGGCGACGAACCACTCGAAGTTCTCATACTCGTCCTGGAGCCGGTCGAACTGCTCGACATAGAACATCTCGCGGCGGTTCCTTGCGCCGTACCAGAATGTCATCTTCCGCCTCGATTTGACACGCTTGAGCTGGTCAAGGATATGCGCGCGCATCGGCGCCATGCCCACGCCACCGCCAACGAAGATCATTTCGTTCTCGGTGTCGGCCGCAAAGAAATGCCCGTACGGCCCGGCAACGGCAACCGTGTCGCCAGGTTTAAGGTTGAAAAGATAGGACGATACGACGCCGGGAGGCACCGATTGAGGCGCACGCGGCGGCGGTATGGCAATCCTGATGTTGAGGATGATCACGCCCTTTTCCCCGCTATAATTGGCCATCGAATAGGCTCGCGTGGCGGATCGCTTCGAAATCGACTGGTATCGCCAAAGATCGAGGCGGTCCCACTCGTCGCGGTATGCCGGCGCGATATCAAATTCAGCAAAGCTCGCCCGATATGGTGGCGCAGTAATCTGCATATAGCTCCCGGCGCGAAAATTCACTGACTCCCCGGCCGGCAGTTCCAACACGACCTCCTTGATCATGGTTGCCATGGTTTCGGTTGAGCGGACGACGCACTGCCATTGACGCACGCTTTGCACCTCTTCTGGCACGCGCACGATCATGTCCCGATTGACCGTTACCTGGCAGGCGAGGCGCACGCCTTGCCTGGCTTCGCGCTTCGTGATCCGGGCCAATTCGGTGGGAAGGATTGCGCCGCCGCCTTGAAGCACCCAAAGACGACATTGGCCGCACGTTCCCGTCCCGCCACAGGCCGCGGGCAGATGGACGCCGGCTTCCGCCAGCGCGCCCAGCAGCTTGAGGCCGATCGGCGCCGCGATGGTTGTGTCGCCGTCGATCGATATGCTGACCTCGCCGCTGGCGACCAGCTTCGATCGTACGACCAGGATTAAGATAACGAGAAACGTGACGAGGCCGGTAAATACGACGACGCCCAGCCCTATCTCGATCATTTCACTCTCTCAATCTTGTGAGCCGGCGCGACTCAGCCGATCTGGATACCCGAAAATGTCATAAATCCGAGAGAAATCAGACCGACAACGATAAAGGTGATGCCCGTTCCCTGCAGACCATCAGGAACATCGCTGTATTTTAACTTCTCGCGGATACCGGCGAGCGCAACGATTGCGACGGCCCATCCGAAGCCGCTGCCAAAGCCATAGACCACGCTTTCACCGAAATCGTAATTGCGCTCCACCATGAATAACGAACCGCCCAGAATGGCGCAGTTCACGGTCACCAACGGCAGAAATATGCCGAGACTCTGGAACAGCCACGGGGAATAGCGCTCAAGCGTCATCTCCAGTATCTGCACCATGGCCGCGATAACGCCGATAAAGCTGATCAGCGCTAGAAAGCTCAAGTCAAGGTCGGGTAAGCCGGCCCAGGCCAAGGCTCCCTCTCTGAGCAAAAAGCGGTGGATCAGGTTGTTCACGGGTACGGTGACCGATTGCACGACCAATACGGCTACACCAAGCCCGACCGCGGTCTCAACACGGCGGGAGACCGCGAGAAACATGCACATGCCCAAGAAGAACGAGAGTGCGAGGTTTTCGATGAAGGCCGCTTTGATAAACAGGTTGAGATATTCACTCATCGCGCATCCCCGGGCCCGGCCAAAGTCTGCGATCCGAATTCCTCTTGCTCACGCTGCTCCGCCCTTAACGAGCGCAGGCCCCAGATCAGGAATCCGATCAGAAAGAAGGCGCTCGGCGGCAGCAGCATCAAAGCCGCGGGGTGAAACCAGCCGCCGGCCGACACGGGCGCGAATACCTCGACGTTAAGAAGAGTTCCGGAACCGAACAACTCGCGGATCGAGCCAATAAGAATGAGGATCCAACTGTAGCCAAGGCCGTTCCCCAAGCCGTCCAAGACGCTCAAGCGAACGCTGTTCTTCATCGCAAAGGATTCGGCGCGCCCCATGATGATGCAGTTGGTGACGATAAGGCCGACGAAAACCGACAACTGCTTGCTCAAACCATAGGCATACGCCTTCAGGATCTGGTCGACGACAATAACCAGCGACGCGATGATTGTGATCTGAATGATGAGCCGGACGCTGCGCGGCATGTGATGCCGAATCAGGCTTACCGAGGCATTCGACAGCGTGATGACCGCGGTTACGGCGGCCGACATTATCAATGCCGTGGCGAGGGTCTTCGTGACCGCGAGTGCGGAACAAAGGCCGAGCATCTGTAAGGTGATGGGATTCTCGTTCACCAACGGATCGAGGAACGCCTGTCGCATAGAAATTGCCATCGTCACCTCCGCTCCTTCCTAATCCTCCGGAGATAGGGGCCGAAGCCGTCCTCCCCCAACCAGTATCGCAGAAGATTCGTTACCCCCTGGCTGGTCCAGGTCGCGCCGGTAAGGCCATCCACCTGGTATGCGGCAATGGGGTCGCCGGACGGAACCTGTCCGCGGGCGACACCGAGGCGGACTTCCCCGGAGTCGTCCCTGACCTTCTTACCGGACCACTGCTGCCGCCAAACCAGGTCATCCACCAACGCTCCCAAACCAGGCGTTTCGCCATGTTCGAAGAAGCTGAGCCCGACCACTGTTTGCGCATCTCCGGCAAGTCCAAGATAGCCGTACAGCGTGGATCCGAATCCTCGCCCATGCACCGGCAGGATGATCAGTTCCGGTCGACCGGCCTTGGTAATCTCGTAAACCACAGCGTACTTAGCGCGCCGCCCGATCTGAGCGATGTCCTTTTGGGGCGGAATGGCGACACTTTGCGTAGTGTCCTTGGCCGCTTTACGCTGGTCATACGTGTTGGCGTCGATTGCCGCCGCGTAGTCTCCCAAGGCGAGGTCAACAACGCGTGCTTCCAGGTTCGTCACCTTGACGGGGCCCAACCTCTCGCCGACACGCGATGCGCCTTCCAGGATTTCGAGGATTCGATTTTTTTGCTCGAGCTGCCTGTTGGCCATCTGCGTAGGCCGCAGCAGAACCGCCGACCCCGCCACCAGCACCGATGCAAGCAAGCTGACAATGAGCGTAACAACGATGGCCTTGGCGGCGCTGTCGTTCGGCATATCCAGCAATTTTCTATACCATGAGCCGGACGCCTCAACCCCAATGTCGGTTTGGTCCTTGTCAGGCATCGCGCCGCACCCTGCGTCTTATGTTCGCCCAAATCACCATGTAGTCGATGAGCGGTGCAACTATATTGCCGAACAGAATGGCGAACATGACGCCATCGGGGTGGGTGGCATTGGTCACGCGGATCACCACCAGCATGGCGCCGATCAGAAATCCGTAAAGCCATTTGCCGGTGCTGGTCATCGCCGCGCTCACCGGATCGGTCGCCAAGAATATCGCGCCAAAGGCGAAGCTTCCCAGTACCAAGTGCCAGTACCAAGAAAGCTGGGAGAACGTATTAGCGGGATCGCCGAATTGATTGAACAACACGACCGTGACGATCATCCCGATCAGGATGCCCGCTATGATGCGCACCGATGCGATCCGAAAACGGATAAGAACGCCCGCACCAATGAGCGCTGCGAGCGTCGATGTCGCGCCGATCGCGCCTGGAACGACCCCAAGGAACGACTGCATCCAGGTCGAACCCAGCCATACGGTGGCCTGCTTCCCGCCCGAAGCAATCGCCTGCAACGGCGTTGCCCCTGTCAGGCCATCCACGGCGGCCCAGGCGGTTTCGCCGACCATCTGCGCCGGATAGGTAACGTAGAGAAAGGCCAGTCCGGTAAGCGCAGGATTCAGGAAATTCCTTCCCGTCCCACCGAAGATCTCCCTGCCGACCACCACACCAAAGGAGACGCCCAGGGCCACCTGCCATAAAGGGACCATCGGCGGCAGGCTGAGAGAAAACAGCAGGGCAACAATCGCAAAATCGCCCGTGGCCGATCGCTTGCGGACCGTCGCGAATAGGTTCACCCAAAACCCGGCAACGATCATGGCGACCGCCAGGATCGGCAGAAAAATAAGCAGGCCGTGGCCGACCGACGCCGGGACGCTGGCCGGTGCGTACCCTATTCCCAATGCGTCGATAATGACGCCGCGCCAGCCGGGCGCCGTCTCCAGTCCCGACCGCAACATTGTGGTGTTGGCTTGAAAACCGGTGTTGTAAATCCCGAACAGGACGCAAGGAAGGAGCGCGAGAATGAGCCAATTCATCGCGCGCGCCAGGTCCATGCCGTCTCGAATGTGAGTTGTACTTTCTGTATCGATGTTCAGGCCGAGATTTGCCGACTTTTCAAACGTGCCATGGTCCGGACTCGCACGGCGCAAGGCCGGCACGGCGAGCGAAAATCGATGCAGGAAGTCTCGCGCGCGCATCATCAGCCTTCTTTTTCTATGCGCGTCAGCATCGCTCTCAGCAATGGGGCATAGTCAAGTTTACTCGGGCACACAAAGGTGCACAGCGCCAGATCCTCCTCATCCAACTCGAGGCAGCCTAGCGCTTGGGCCATGTCCGAGTCACCGACCAGTAATGCCCGAAGCAGTGGGGTCGGCAGGATATCGAGCGGCATGACGCGCTCATATCCGCCTAGCGGCACCATGGGCGCCGGTCTACCATGTTGCGCCGTCGTAAGATTGAACTTTCGTTTCGACGGCGCGCCGGTAACGAACAGATTATAGGTGGAAAAAACGCCGCGGCGCGCCCCAAACCATCCGGAGTTACCGGTCGGTGTACCCTCGGCGATAACCGAGAGCTGACCATGAAATCGACCGAGATAGCTCTCCACCCCGACCGCCCGGCGACCGGTCAATACGGAGCCGGAGATTATCCGGCAATCGTGGTCGTGCAGTTCGCCTCGTACGAGATCATTGGTGCTTGCGCCCAGACGGGTACGTATCAGCCGGGGCCGCCTGACAACGGGCCCGGCGAGTGAGATCGTGCGTTCAACCCAAAGACGACCCGTCGTGAACAATTTGCCGATAGCGATCACGTCTTGATAACCGAGATGCCATGCCGTCTTTTTAGCGCTCACCGGGTCCTGGAAATGGATGTGCGTCCCAACCAGCCCCGCCGGATGCGGACCGGAAAATACCGCCGGAACGACATTATCTTTTGTTCCGGTGGGTAGTGCAGCGTACGGCGCCTGGCATACGAAAACGCGGCCGTCAGTGAGATGTGAAATCACCGTCAGTCCGTTCGCAAAGTCGGCCTCGGCGGTCGCGATGATCATCTCCGCATTTGCCGCCAGCGGATTGCTATCCATCGCCGTCACGAAGATGGACGAAGGCTCGCTGCCGGGATCCGCCATCTTGCTATAGGGGCGCGCGCGCAGGGCCGTCCAAAGCCCGGACGCAAGCAGGGTTTCCGTTACCTGGTCACGCCGCAGCCCCGCGAGCCTATCCACGGACCACGACGGGAAGGTTATCTCTTCCTCTCCCGCGAGGTCGACGACGACCGAGAGCAAGGCGCGGCGGGCGCCGCGGTTGACCTCTTTGATCACGCCACTGCCGGGAGACACAAAAACGATTCGGTCGTCGCTTCTGTCGGCAAAGAGGGGTTGTCCCAACGCTATCCGATCACCCTCGTTTGCCAACAGGGCCGGTCTCAATCCGACATGGTCGCGCCCGAGTAAAGCTACGGAATCCGTCTCGACAGCGTCGTATACGGCCTGCTCCGGCGCACCCTCGATCGGAATGTCCAGACCCTTGACGATTCTTGTCGGCACGGCAGGGTCTTGTTCGTGGCTTTTCCGAAATGATCGCATTAGTACCGTCTTGCGCCCTATGGATGCCCAGGCGCGCTATTGGGCCGCGTCCTTGTTTAAACCGCAACAAATTGATGATGTTCGTTTCCGGATATTATCTGGCACCGAATTAATATGGCAAAGCCGTCCGCAGAATCTTTTGATGCAGATCATCCCGGACACGGCCGAGAGATGCCAATGAACGAACCGTCTTGCGGCGTATCCCTTCAGGATACTGTTTCGAACAACCATCGGGGTACCGCCGGAAATCGGTCGTGTGTCTCAGGGCTTATGTTACGGTCCATTGCCTCCAACAAATGCCACTTAGGGAATTCGGATTGGAAGTCTTCGCTCATCTCCTGGCTCTTTTGATATTGGCGCGGGCATTTGGTGAAGCCGCCGAACGACTCGGACAGCCGGCCTCGGTAGGTGAGATAATTGCCGGTGTGATCCTTGCCGGATCTGCGGCCTGGTTCGGCGCAAGCGTGCCGTTCATAGCCCAGTTGGCCTCAAGCGACGTGCTCGAACCGGTGGCCAATTTGGGGATATTTTTTCTCGTTCTACTCGCCGGCATCGAAACGGAACCGAAAGAAATCGCGGAGAGCTCGGCGACTTCTTTCGCGGTCGCCAGTGGCGGCATGTTGTTGCCGCTGTTGAGCGGTTTCGGATTAGCGTGGCTGTTCCTGCCCGAATCGGGCGTTAGGCCGGCACAAGCACTGCTAACAGGTGTCGCATTGTCGATCTCGGCCATTCCAGCTACCGTAAAGGTGCTCACCGATCTCGATTTGTTGCACACACGGATCGGCGAGATCACGGTGAGCGCCGCGGTCTTTGACGACGTATTAGGGCTGCTCCTACTGGCCGTGTTGCTTGCGATGATCGAAACCGGGCACGCGCCAAGCATGGCGGCGCTCGCGCTGCTGCTCGGTAAGGTGGCATTGTTCTTCGTCATTACCGCGGTGCTCGGCGCGCATGTGTATCCGCGCGTCAGCCGGGGCCTCAAGGCGATGCAAGCGGCCGCGCTCGAATTCACGGCTCTGGCAGGGGTTGGCCTCGCCTACGGTCTATTGGCCGAACTGCTCGGCATGCACTGGATTCTCGGTGCCTTCATGGCTGGCCTGTACTTTGAGCGGTCCCGCGTGGGCATGCGGGCGTATAACGAAATCAAATTGATTTGCGTCACGATCACGAAAGGTTTCCTCGGTCCGCTTTTCTTCATTTCCATTGGCCTGCGCGTTGATCTCAGCGCAATATCGGCCATCCCGTTATTCCTCTCCCTACTGGTCGCCGTGGCCTTTGCAGGAAAGATTATTGGAGCAGGGCTTCCCGCCCTCTGGATGGGACTGAACCGATGGGAGGCGATGGCGGTAGGCGCCGGCATGTCCGCCCGCGGCGCGGTCGAATTGGTGGTTTTAAGCATCGCTTATGAAGCGGGGCTTTTTGCACAAGGAAACCAGAACCATTCGATCGTCGCCCACCTTTTCTCGTCATTGATTCTCATTGGCGTGGTGACCACGCTGCTGGCACCGATCTTTCTTCGTTACGCGCTGCGCCGGATTCAAGGTCCTCCCTGACGGGTGTCGTGGGGCTACCAACGCATTATCGCGACAGGCGGGGCTAGAGCGTGGCCGCGGCGCCCCGGGTCGTATGACCTAACCGGCTGCCGTAGAAAGATGATCGATAACGGCACCTGGATCGCGCTTTCCTTCTAGTGATATCCGGAGGCCGTCGAATTGGCGTCTGTCAATCGTCACGGTCCAGTGATCTTACGAACTCTTCGAATTCGCGGGATTTCGACTGATGATGCTTATCAACGCTGCGAACACGACAATGCGATAGAGGTCCATGGTAGAAGAAATTGCATACGCGTCATGACGATGAGGCCCATGTCCGGATATTCGATGCCGAGCGGGACAGCCCAAAGTGATGCTGTGGTTGGCGGCCTCGATACGCTCTTAACTCGGCGCCGTTTGCGGAACCTGAAAGACCGTCTCGCCGGCGTTTCGCGACCAAATTACACACGCGCTCGTTGCCTTGTCAGAAACCTGAAAATGGGAGCCGAGAATTGATCCCGCGTTGGATCAAGATCCTCTATAGCCTGTTCTTGTGCGTTCTCGTGCCAATCTATTGGCGCGACTACGGTCCGACGAATTTTCTGTGGGGGTCCGACATCGCACTGTTCGTCATTCTCGGCGCCCTTTGGCTGGAAAATCCGCTGCTCAACAGCATGATGGTCATCGGGATCTTGCCGTTCGAAATCGCCTGGATCATAGATTTTGTCGCCGGCGGGCAATTGCTGGGCATGGCCGGCTATATGTTTGAACCGGAGCGGAAGCTGTACCTGAAGGCGCTTTCGCTATTTCACGTGATGCTGCCCGTGCTCATGATCTTCTTGCTTTATCGAATCGGTTACGATCGCCGGGCCTTGTTGGCGCAGACGCTGCTTTTGTGGATCGTCCTCCCGGTAACCTATCTGGCCAC
>CAYYBI010000313.1:0-7537 GCA_964469835.1 uncultured Rhodospirillaceae bacterium | reverse complement strand
TGCGGCACCATCCATTGCGCGAGGCCGATGCGGTAGGCTTCCTCGGCGGACAATGGGAATCCCATGGCCAGCCGCATCGCCTGTCCCTTGCCGACCCATCGGGCGAGCCGTGCGGAGCCGCCATAGGCCGGCAGGATGCCGAGCGCGACCTGCGGCAGCCGCCATTCCGCCCGGTCGGACGCGACGATCAGGTCGCAGCAGAAAGTGACGATGCAGCCGATGCCGATTGCGTAGCCGTTGACCGCGGCGATCACCGGCTTGGGAAAATTCGAAAGCGTGTTGAACGGGCTGATTCGGCGTTTCGGCAGCCGCTTGATGAACTCGGCGGTCGAGTCCAGGGAATGGGTCTTGGCGTCCTTGAGATTGGCGCCGGCCGAAAACGCGCCGCCCGCCTCGTCGCCGGTCAGGATGACGCAGGCGATACCGTCATCGTCCTCCATCTCGGCGAAGTATTTGACGACGCCATCGTAATAATCCTGTCCCCAGGCGTTGCGCGCCTCCGGTCGGCTCAGCGTAATGATTCCAACGGCGCCCTGCTTTTCGTAATGGATCGGCACTTTCCCCTCCCGCGGTAAGCAATGACTCCTATGAGTCTCGCCGCACCGGGCGCGGAGTCAAATTTCCGGCTCGGGAGTGGCGATTCAAGTCTCTTCGCCGCCGTCCTTCCCGACAACAATGCCGGCCTTGGCTTCGATATATTTGAAGATGCCGCTGGAGCGTTCCGTCGCGCCGCCTTGGTCGATGGCATCGGCGATGATGTCGCGGACCACCGTGCCGAGTTCGAGCGGCACGCCGAGCCGTTCGCCCTCCTCGAGGCAGAGGCTGATATCCTTGTGGCTGATCGGCATGAAGGCGCCATAGCTGAAATCGCGGTTGGGAACCGCATGGTTCAGGGTCTGCGAGCTGGGCGTGTTGCGGCCGGTGCTGACGTTGATCACGTCGAACATGGCGCGCGGGTCGAGGCCCGCCTTCGCGCCCAGGACGATAGCCTCGCTGGTGCCGATATTCGCGATGTTCATCAAGTAGTTGTTGACCAGCTTCATCATCTGGCCGCCGCCCGGAATGTCGCCGAGATAGAACACGTTCTTGCCGATCGCCTCGAAGGCCGGGCGGACGCGGTCGAATGCCGCTTTCGATCCGGTGGCCATGACGCTGAGCGTGCCGTCCGCCGCGCCGCTGATCAGTCCGCTAACCGGCGCGTCGAGCATATCTATCCCGGTGTTCTCGAAATATTGGCGGACTTCCCGCGCCACGGTTGGGCCGGTGGTCGACAGGTCGACATAGGCGCGGATCACGCCGCCTTGGGCGGCTTCCCGGGCGACCGCATGGGCGGCCTTCACGGTGTTGAGGCAGACGAAGACCGTTTCCGCCTCGGAGGCGATCTCGAGGACAGACTTGGCGGCGCGGGCGCCGGCTTGCGTGACCCCGTCAAGGGCCTCGCCGCGGATGTCGTAGGCCAAGACGTCGAAGCCGCCCTTCACGAGATTACGCGCCATGGGCCCGCCCATATCGCCGACGCCGACGAAACCGATTGTTTGTACCATTTTACCCCGATCTCCGACTGTTGCATTGCGTTGCCGACATACCAGCCGAATTATGGCGTCAAGAAAAGGCGGCGGGGGACGGGTCCACCCTGTACGATTGGGATGGACGATTTTCTGCCACGGTTGATCTTGGCGAACCGGTGGTCGGCCAAGACTTGTGGCGACGAATTGGGAGGATGATATGGCCGTCATAGAATATTTCTATTCCGCCCATTCGGCGTATGCCTATCTCGGCTCAGCCTGCTTCATAGAGATCGCGCGGGCGGCCAAGCGCAAGATCAAGCACAGGCCGATGGACCTACGGCGCGTCATCGAGATAAACGGACCGGGAGCGACCAACGGCCTTACGCCGGCGCGGCGCGCCTATTTCTCCGGCCGCGAGATCGAGCGCTGGGCGGAATTCCGCGCCGCTCCGGTCCTGGAAGAGTTCCCGACCCATCACGGCAAGGACATCACCCTGCCCAATTGCATGTTGATCGCGGGGATACTGCAGGGCGTCGATGTGGACCAGCTGGCCCATTGCATGCTGGAGGCGCACTGGCGCGACGATGCGGATCTGAGCGATCGTGAGACGTTGGCAGCGTTGGGGTGCAATGCCGGCGTCGATCCCGAGCCGTTGCTCGCCGCGGCATTGTCGCCGGATGTCCAGGCCGCGTATGCGGAAAACACCGAAGAGGCAATCCGCCGGTCGGTTTTCGGATCGCCGACTTATTTCGTCGATGGCGATATGTTCTACGGCCAGGACCATCTGGATCTGGTCGAGCGCGCCCTGGTGCGGCCATTTGCCGGGACCTGGCCGAGATCGTAATCCGTTGTCGGAGGCCGCCATAAATTCGGTGCCGCATGTTGGGGCTGGCCGCGACCTGCGGTATAGTTGCCTATCGTTATTGGTTCATCTTCCATTCAGGAGAGAAAGATGCAGATCGTCAATCCATCTTTCGGCCTCGAGGAAGGCGTTGAGAACCGGAGCAATGCGGTCGAAAAGGGATCGACCGACTGGACCCGGGACGCAATTGCCATCATGTCGAATTCGAAGCCGAACGCGCGTGAATTGCTCGAGGGCGTGCGCGACAAAATGGGCGCGTATCGCTCGACCGACAATATTGACTATTTCTTCAAGGACAGCGCCGCAAAACCTGCGCCGGACGCGCTGTACGATGAAATTGCTTCGAAATATAAGGGAGCCATCGTCGCTCTTGCCGATTGAGGGTCGTGTTCGTCGTGGAGTTTCCATGACAGCATCGAACTAGAAAAGCGCGGCGTTGAAACCTACATCGTCATTACCGAAACCTTCCTGCCGCTCGTGCGCGCTCAGGCTAAGGCCCGCAAGGCGGACCCCAAGCTGCTGATCGTCAAGCATCCGGTCGGCGGGTTGAATACGGAAGAACTGGTCGATCGCATCGATGTCGCCTCGACCGAATTGAAGGACGCCGTCAACGCCTGACGGCCGTCGAGAAGGAAAAAAATGACGGACCTTACCGAGAGTGAGGTGGTCGAGGTCGGTGACCTCGACCCCGATCAATGGAACGACTATGCCGTCGAGCAGGGTTGGAGCGACGGCCTTCCCCTCATGCTTCCGACCGAGGAGAAGGTCGAGCGGATGATTGAGGCCTGCCGCGGCGACAACGAGCCGTTCGTGCCGATGTCGCCGCGCCGGGTTATCCCGACACTGAAAAGTATTGCGGCGAATGCGGTGATGGCGGGATGCCGGCCGGAATATTTCCCGGTCGTGGTCGGCGCGGTGCGCGCCGTGCTGAACCCCGACTACAATTTGCACGGCACGCTGGCGACCACACATCCCTGCAGCCAGGGGATGATCGTGAACGGGCCGCTGCGTAAGAAGCTGGAGATCAATTGCGGCAGCAATTGCTTCGGCCAGGGGACCAAGGCGAATGCCACAATCGGCCGTGCGCTTCAGTTGACCCTGCTCAACGTCGGCGGCGCCAAGCCCGGCAATATGGACCGGGCGACCCACGGCTCACCGGCCAAGTACAGCTTCTGTTTCGGCGAGAACGAGGAAGAAAGCCCTTGGGAGCCGTATCACGTCCGCCGGGGGTTTGCCGCAAGCGACAGTGTCGTGACGGTTCTGGCGGGCGAGGCGCCGCACAACATCAACGATCACGCCAGTACGACAGGCGAAGGTCTCCTGACGACGATTGCCGGGACCATCTCGCAGACCGGCGCAAACGTCCTTTCGGGAGATGCGCCCTTCATCGTTGTCCTCGGGCCGGAGCATGCGCAGACCATTCATCGCGACGGCTGGACGATCCAGGATATGCAGGAAAAGATCTATACGGATTCCGCGGTCGATGTCTCCCGGGTCTCCAAAGAGCAGCGCAAATTCTACGAGGAGCGGACGACCTACATGGTGAATAACCGCTATCATCTTTCGCGAAATCCGGACGACATCCAGATCCTGGTTGCGGGCGGGCCGGGTAAGCATTCCGCCTATATTCCGAGTTTCGGCCACAACGAGGCGTGTTCCGTCCGCATCGCCAGTACCTGAGTTGCAGGTGGTGACGGATTTGGACGACCTGCCGCTGTTTTCTGACACGCTGCCTTGGGAAGAGGCGCAGGCGACGCTGGAGGCGTTGGCGCTCGGCGACGGATTGCCGCTTGTGCCGCCGACGCTCGGCCGCTTCGATGCCATGATTTCGGGACGCGGTGCGATCGGTCAGTCCTTTGGTCACGTCATGCCGTTGATGGGCGACCTTACGCTTGAGGCGGTCGCCTACAACTGCATCCTTGCTGGATGCCACCCGAACGAGTTGCCGGTCGTGCTGACGGCCGCCGAGGCGGCCATCGAGGAACAGTTCAACCTGCTTGGCGTGTTGAGCACAACGGGAACGCCGGCCGTCGCGGTCTGCGTACACGGTCCCATCGTGGGCGAACTGGGGCTCAATGCCGGCGGCAATATTCTGGGACCCGGCAATCGCGCCAATGCCTGCATCGGCCGCGCGGTCAGCATGATTATGCGGAATGTCGGCGGTGCGCGGGCCGGTATCGCCGATATGGCGACGATGGGCCAGCCCGGGAAATACACCTTCTGTTTCGCCGAACGGGCGCATGACGGTTTTCCGTCGCTTGCCGAGCGCCGTGGGTTCGGCGCGAAGGAGAGTTGCGTCACGGTCCTTGGCGTTTCCGGCACGGCGGAGGTTCTTCCGGCCAGCCCGGGCGACACGCCGGAACTGGTGCTGCAGCCGATCGCAGCGGCGATGAATGCGGCAATCGACGTTTCAAGCGCGACGCGGAAGCCGGAACGCGTCGAACAGGTCTTTCTCATGCCGCCCGAGATGGCGGATATTCTGTCGACTGGCGGTTGGGATTTGGCGCGGATGCAGAATTATTTGTTCGGCGCGCGCCGCCCGTATGCGTACGAGGGCGTGGGGCCGCTGGACGACCGTCCGCTGGGGCGTACGCCCGAAGACATACATCCGATTGTCACCGGCGGTGCCGGTATCAAGATGACCCATTTGCCGCTCTGGGCCGGCGGGACAGAGACGGTAACAAAACAGGTGCGCAAACTCGGCGCATAGGGTGCCGGGCCGGCGAAATTTCTAAGCGAGAAGTTCGCGGACCTCGTTAACGCGGAACGGTTTTTCCAATGTAGCGACGCTGGCATCGCCACCATCTTCCATGACCTGGCGTGCGCGCTCCAGATAAGAGGCGTCGCGGCCGGTCATGAACACGATCTTGCCGTTGAATTTTCTTTTGGAAAGCCAGTTCGCCACATCGATGCCATCGAAGTCAGGCATGAAGATGTCGACGAAAATCGTGTCCGGAGCGACGGTGTCGTAGCGATCTATGATGTCGCGCGGTCGCGAAATCTGCTCGGCGGTGTGGCCCATTCGGGAGACGATCCGTTTTACGAGTCGTCCGAATTGAACGTCGTCATCGACGATCAGGATTGATTGAGCCGTCATGGTAGATTTTTCATAAGTTTGCCCGTTTTCAAAGCAGCGCCGAAGCCTGCCAACCCCCACACCAGGGTATGGCGTAATCCCATATGCCCCGGCACTTAGACACAGTACGCCTACTTCGTTTGCCAAAAGTTAACGATAAAATCGTTGGAAATCAGTCACAAAGGTGCCGTGTCTTCGGCGGCTAGCGGTACCTGGGTGGGGGGATCGCGTCGCGGCGGAGCTTATGCCGCCGCGGGCATGGCGCGATAATAATCCAGCAATTCGGCCGAGGCGTTGTAGATCGGCGTGTGGCCGCGCAGCAGGATTTGGGTGCTGCGTTCGTAGGCGGCGCTCGGCATCAAAATATCATTGCCGTCGGTGCTCGCCCGAATGGTCGCCTTCAAGATACCTGCCGGGTTGGCCATTCGTACCACGTGGTCTTCTTCCTCGGGGCCCAGGACACTCACGCCTTCGGCAATCCCGTTGGCGACGGTGCCGGGAATCAGGCAGGCAGCGGCAAGACAGGCCCCGCCGGTAACCGCGAGGGATTTATGGCACGCCTGCGGCGTGAAATACCGCACGCGGATATTCGCGCCGCGGGCGGATTCTTCCGCGCTGGCCGGTGCGATAATGCAGACTTTCGGGATGGTCTCGCTGGCGGCGAGTTCCGCTTCGGTCATCGGATCGCCGGTCTTGCTCTTGAGCCCCATCTTCAGCCCCGCTGCGATCCAAATGCGGCGCAGACGGTCGCCAAGCGCGGCATCGTTGTCCAGACTGTCCGGGGTTTCGCTGGCATCGCGGTCCAAGTCTTCCGCCCGGATGATCACCATCGGCACGGCGAGATCGACGCAGGAAACATCAATGCCGTCGATATGGTCGACCGGGTTGCCGGTCGGCAGCAAGGCACCCGTCTTCGCGCCCGCGGGCTCGAGCAGGGCAAGTTGCAGGCCCGGCCACTGTCCCATGACGCCGGGGATCTCGGTATCGGCGGCGAGACCGGCGTCGGGCGCGGGCATGTCGATCAAGGCATGGGCGACGACGCCCGTGTTGGTGTTGTGAATTCGCACGCGGTTGGTGCCGGCCGCCGGCGTCAACAGGCCGATCTCGAACGCGAAGATCGGCAGCGCGGCTGACATGTTGCCGCAGTTCACGCTCCAATCGATGGCGCTCTTTTCGGCGGCGAGTTGCGCGAGCGTACTGTCGATGTCGGCATCGTCGCGCGCCGACGGTCCGACGATGAAGACCTTGTTGCTTTGCGGGATGCCCCGACCGAGCCCGGTGATCTGCCGGTTACTGGTCACATCGCCCTGCAAGGGCACTCCCATGATCTGGCGGATGACTTCTTCCCGCAGCGCGGTGGGCTCGGGCAGGTGACCGTCGAACAAAACGATCCCGGTCGAAGTCCCGCCGCGCATGTGGTAGACGGGGATTTCGAGCGTGCCGTTCAGGAAACGTGGCGCCAGGCCGAGAAAATGGACGGAGTCTGGACGATTGTTTGCAACCATGGTTTCAATCCGGTCGGGGCTGTTCGGGCGATCACGGCCAAATTGGCAAAGATTGATAGATTAGGGAAATTAATTTTTCCGGTAGTTTGATAAGGAAATCTAATGGCAGCCGTCAGCGCCGAAATGGTCGACGCGGTCACCGCCGCGATTCGCGGTTCGCGGCGGCGTCCGGAATATTTTGAGGACCTTTGTGCGTGCGGCGGCCGCTTCGCCGGCAGCGACAGCGAAACAGCGGCGGTCGCCTATCTCAAGAACCGTATCGAGGCGGATTTTGGGCAGCCGGCCGAGATTTTCGCATCTCCCTTCGATGGATGGGCACGCCGGGCGCAATCGCTCGCGCTACTGGAAGGACAGGGCGGTCGGGATCTCGACTGTCATGCCTTGGTATGGTCGCCGGCGACGCCGCCGGGCGGGATCGACGCCGAAGTTCTCGACCTTGATCGTGGTCTGCCGGATGACATTCACGCCAATGCCGACGCCGTGCGAGGCCGCATCGTTCTGGTGCGGCACGAGTACATGTTTGCTTCGGAGACCATGCACCGGCGGTGGAAATACGATGCCGCGCGAAAGTGTGGCGCAGCGGGTT
>CAYYBI010000312.1:0-7764 GCA_964469835.1 uncultured Rhodospirillaceae bacterium | reverse complement strand
GTCTGCTCAATGCAGAGCGAATTGCCCGACTGCCGGACGGTGCGGTCGTGGTGAATACGGCGCCCCGAGCCGTATTCACCACGACCGCACCGTCCGGCAGTCGGGCAATTCGCTCTGCATTGAGCAGACCCCGGCTATCGTCTGTCGCGGGGCAGTGCATCGATAAAAACTGCGAGACCGCAAGCAGATCGTTCAAATCATTGTGATAGACTGCACCGCCCTCTGCCGCGTCTCCGAGCCGGCGACGGTTGTGATAGTGAATTTCCATCCCGAAGCCGCGCGCCCGACGCGCGACGACCTGGCCGACACGGCCCATGCCAATGATGCCGAGCCGTTTTCCGGTGACCTGCGTGCCCACCATGAAGCTCGGACTCCAATCGCGCCAGCCGCCGGTCCGGACCAGCATTTCCCCTTCGGCAGCGCGCCGGGCGGCGCCCAACATTAGGAGCATGGCGATTTCAGCGGTGGCGTCGCTCAGCACATCCGGCGTGTTGGTGACGATCAGGCCGCGCGCCCGCGCAGCGGCGAGATCGCAATGATCCACACCGACCGAAAAATTGGTGATCGCGCGCACGCTCTCCGGCAAGGCTGCGATCACATCGGCGGTGAAATGCTCGGTATGGCACGGTAGAATCGCAACCGCAGCCTCGGCGAGGCGAATGACGTCTTCGCCGGAGTAGAGCCTGTCATCTTCGTTCAGGCGAGGCTCATAATCACGCTGCAGCCGCGCTTCCACTTCGCCGGGCAACTTCCGTGTAACCAGCACCACCGGTTTGCCCGCCATAGACCGCTCCCCTCACACATGCCACGAATTACCGATCCAAGGCTCAATCGGCCATGGGGACGCAACGAGGTCAAGACTGAACCGGAAACAGAAAATGCCCGAACAGTCGTCCAGACATTTTAGCGCGCCGTAGCGCGATAGTTGTAATGTCGCACGATCAGGCGGCGGAAGCGGTCCCGCTTTCGACCGACCGCGCCAAGCGACCCAACAGATAGTCGACATCGTCGCTGTCGAATTCTATGGCATCCTCGAACTGGGTCAGGATTCGCTCCATGATCAGCCGCGACCGCCAATCCGGGTCGCGGTCGCTGCGTTCGGTTTCGAAATCCTTCGCGATATCGACCGCGCCCCGAAATGCGGGGTAGAGCCGTTCGGGCATCGATGCCTTTTCATACAAGGCGTGCAAGCCCAGGCCGCCGTCATCATGGATCAACACCCGTGCATTTTGCAGCGGCACTTCGGCCTTGTTCGCCAACGCAGCTTCGAAAAACGACAGGTCGCCGGTGCACAGCGCCCGCAAAATGATCGATGCGGTCAGACGTCCATTTACCGCCATCTGCTCGACAAGCTCGACAACATCGAGATGATCCTCGTCATCGGACAACAGGCGCACCATCGCGCGCTCGCGGCTCTCGAGCAGCAGGTCGCTGGCCACTTCCGCCGAAAGCTCATGATGGGTGACGAGATACTCTTTGAGGCTGTCGGATACTTTCGCGACCAGCTTTTCCGCCACAATCAGCGGCAACCGCTCGCGCTTGACCAAGGGTTCCTGCACGCGCACGCTGTCGCCGAACTTATCGACGACTTTTTCGAAAGTCTTTTCCTCGATTACGGCGCCGCGATTGGAAACCAGCGCCACAACCGCATCTTCGTGGCCCTTCTCGACAATCGCTTCGGACACCTCTTCGGAAACCGTTTCCCGATGCGCAATCGCAACATGCCGGTTGGGCTTGCAGACCTCAATGAGCTCAACCAGGTCTTCATCGGACAACGCCCGGGAAAACTCCAGGATCGGCAGTGCAACACTGTCGTTTTCGTCCTCCGCCAAAACACGCGCGATATCGCTGGATACATCGGGGATATCGCGGATGCTCTGGGACAGCGTTTCCCGCACCAGGATTTCCACGTCTTTCGCCATGACGCGGAAGATTTCCTCGGCGAGTATACGCTCACCGTCGGACAACACGCCCGTGCCAAATTCCGCCGCGACCTTGGTTGCAGTTTCCGCACGGACCTCGGCGGAGGGATCCGACAAGAGCCGCTTCACATCCGATTGATCTAAATTCGGAGCGTTCGCCGCGTCTCCCGTCTTCGAGCCTTTGGACGTCATGTGTCTTGAAACCTACCTATAATTGTCGATCAAGGTGCCTCATTTCGGCGCCAATCCACTACAATTCTCGCAAATCTAAGCCTTTATTCGTTGCGATTGCGTTAATTTGCCCTGCTAACGGGAATTTGAATTGCTGTTCATTGATCGCTCTCATAAGCGCGCCTATCTTGACAGGATGAAAATCCAATCCATCGCTACCGTCATCCTTGGCGTCACCATGCTGGTACTGGCCGCTTCGGCGGGCCATACGGCCGAACCCCGCATTGGTGCGGACGAGGCATATCGCCGAACCACCGCCGGCGAGTTAACGTTGATCGATATCCGCACGCCGCAAGAATGGCGGAAATCGGGGATTCCACGTGGATCCGTGCCTATTTCCATGCACCAGTCCGGCGGCAAGGAAGCCTTTAAAAAGGCAATACTCGCCGCGGCCAAAGGCAACATGGAGCGCCCAATCGCTTTGATTTGCGCCGTAGGCGGACGTTCGCAGTGGGCCCAACGCTACCTTAGCAAGGCCGGGTTCACTAATGTTCAGGACGTTACCGAAGGGATGTTCGGGCGGGGCAAGCAGCAGCCCGGATGGCTAAACCGCGGCCTTCCCGTGGATCCCTGCCCAAATTGTTAGTCATTGCGGCGCGGCCGTTCGCTAACCAATCGTTGGCGCGCTATTGCCGCCCATTTTGTTCCATCGCCTGCTGAACCCGGGTGAGCTGCTCATCGACGTCGATACTGATCTCCGCCGCGACTTCGAGATCGCGGTCCTCGAACACGCTGGTGTCGGGATCTTTGCGTTGCCACCCCTCGATCACATCATCGCGGGCATAAATCAGCTGCTTGATCTGCGGCCGGAACAGAATCAGCATATTGGTGATCCAGATATTAACCGGCCATGACGGGTGGATATGGTCGATTTTGAAGAGATACAGCAATCGGCAAACGTCGCTCGCCGTATACCAGATTTCGCCGGTCACCCAGCGATTTGTCGTGAAGAGCTTGACTGGAAAACCCTTGCTGTCCATGGATATGGCAACAAGATGGCTTAACGCGTCGTCGGGATCTTCCGGCGGCTCGTAATCCGCGACCGGCGCCGGGGCCACCCCGGGCGGCATCCCGTCGGGACGCAGGAATGTGTGGAAATGCCCGTGCTCGCCGCCTCGTTCCTCGTCCGGATGGGCATGGTAGTAATATTGCGAATGGCTCGTAGAATCGTAGATATCGCCATCCGGATAGTGGTTCCACTCGTAGAACGTTTCCTCGCCCCTGAGCAATTCGCCGACCACATTGTCGTCGGTTACGCTCAAGACGCGATAGATCTCGCGTACCCACTCGCCGGCGTCGCGCATCTGTTCCAACTCGTCCCGTGCGAGCGTTGAAAAGTCGATCTCATCCATCTGTTTCATGCTGTTAAATATATCCCCGAATCCGAATGATGACAGCGACCAAATTTTGGCTACCCCCAGGGAACAACGACTTATTTTGCCTCCCGGACCAGGCGAAACCCGACCAGGATATGCTTCAGGCCAACCGGTCTCGAATGCCGGGCCGCCGGCCGGCAGACCCCGCAACCCTTGTCGTCCCATGATCCGCCCTTGACGATCCGGCGCCCTGCACCCGCTGCGGTTGCGGTCCATTCGAAGACTTGACCCGCCGGATCGAGCAATCCATACGGGCTCGCACCCGCCGGAAATCGGCCGACCGGCATGGTATCGAAAGGCCCTTCGTCATGGCTGTTCAGCCGTGCAGAAATATATTTGTCGCCCCACGGAAAACGCCAACCCGCCGCGCCGCGCGCAGCCTTTTCCCACTCCCTTTCGGTCGGCAGACGCCAGTTGTAGCGCGTGTTCCGGCCGAGCCATTCCGCATAGGCGGCCGCATCCTGATGACTTACCAGGACAACCGGATGATCGCGCCGACCCTCGGGCGGGCGGGCGTCTTTCCAGGCATGCCGCCGGGTGCGCGAATAGGGATGAATCAGCCCATAGCCCTTCCAAGTCTGCCGATCGACACCTGGCGACCGGTGGCCGGTAGCTCGGACGAAAGCGTAATACTGGGCATTTGTGATGAGATTTTTTGTGATTTGAAAGCGGCCGATGCGCACATGCTGGCGCTTGGCTTCACTCTCATACCAGCGCTGTTCGCGCGTAACGCTGTGACCGTAGGCGGCTTCGTCCAGCCGGTACGCGGCCTCGCGTTCGGCCCGGTCCGATCCAAACACAAAAGATCCGGCGGGAATTTCGATAACTTCGGGTGCGGCGAAACCCGGTTCGGCCATCGTTGGTCCGCAGGCCGTGGACACTCCAAGGAAAACAGCCAAAATGGCTGTTCTGCAGCTGTCCGGTTGCATGCAATTCCTCTTCCCTGATGCGACGCACACCGATGGCTGGCGTTGCCATAGCATGAACATATGGGCATGGGCATGCCCCAGGGTGGCATTCTCGCGCGGTCGTGATCCGAATTGTCGGGTCAAGCCTGACGATCGGTGCCCGCTTGAACGTTGGTAAATCGGCACATGCTGTACCGCCTAAAGCGCCGAATGCGCAGCGCGGCGAGCCGCCTAGTGCCGCACCACCAGCACCGACCCTTTAAAATGCTCCACGACGTAGTTCGTCTTCGGGCTGATCAGGATATCGAGCACTTCCGGCCGATGCGGCGCCATGACGATGAGATCACAACCTAGCTTGTCGGCCGCCTTGACGATTTCATGGCGAACAACGCCATGCGCGACATGGCTCTTGGCTTTCAAGCCGTCGGGCACGTTCTTGCTCGCAAACTCCCGCAAGCCGGCTCCCGCGTTTTCAACCGCCTTTTTCTCGAAGTCTTTCGGCAGGTATTGGCTGACGATGCTCATACCGACATCTGGCACGATGGACACCAAATGCAACTGCGCCTTAAAGTTTTGCGCAAGTTCTATCGCGGCGGGCAATGCCTGTTCCCAAGATCCCTGTTGATTCAAATCGACCGGTAGCAGGATGGTTTTAAACATGGTGCCAATTCCTCAGGTTTGTTCCGCCGGTTCGCTCATCCGACTAGGTTGACCGGCACGCCGCCGTTGCATCAACACCAGCAGGCCTAGGATGAGGAGAGCGGGTATGTAGATCAGATATTTCGTCGGCTGGTCGACTGGTTGTTGAACCACGGCGATCTCCTGATCCCAATCGAGGCCCGCCTTCTTCGCCGCCGAATCGAACCCGACCTCGTCGATGAACACCTTGCCGTCTTCCGTACGCAACTCAAGTCCCATTCCCTTGACCTTTTCGGCCCCGGTTTTCTCGGCGCCTACCTTCAATAACACCACCCAGGAGCGGGCGTTGCCCACTTCGTCCTTGCCGTTTATTCGAAGGCGTAAGCTCTCGCCCGCAGGCGTTGCATCGGCGGCCGCCGCCAATTCCGCCGCGGGGCGATCCAGGAAGGGGGAGTATATCATGTCCATCCAAAACCCCGGCCGGAAGAAAGTGAAGGCAAGCAGCAACAGGATTGCCGATTCCCACATCTTGTTTCTAGTCAGGAACCAGCCTTGTGTCGCCGCCGCGAACAAGAGCATCGCCACGGTAGCCACGACAAACACGAAGACGCCATGAGCGAAATCGACGCCGATCAAGAGAAGATCGGTGTTAAAGATGAACAGGAACGGTAATGCAGCCGTTCGGAGCGAGTAGAAGAAAGCGATGAATCCGGTTCGAATTGGATCGCCGCCGGAAACCGCCGCGGCCGCAAAGGAGGCCAGCCCCACAGGCGGCGTCACGTCCGCCATGATGCCGAAGTAGAAGACAAACATGTGAACCGCGATCAGCGGCACGATCAGGCCGTTCTGCTGTCCGAGCGTCACGATAACCGGCGCGAGGAGCGCCGAGACGACGATGTAGTTTGCTGTGGTAGGCAACCCCATACCCAGAATGAGCGACAGGATAGCCGTCAAAAACAGGATGGCGAGCAAATTGCCGCCCGACAGGACTTCAACAACCTCGGCGAGCGCCGAGCCCACGCCGGTCTGGCTCACGGCGCCGACGATGATTCCGGCGGTCGCGGTGGCGATGCCGATGCCGATCATATTCCGTGCGCCGGTCACAAGGCCGTCGAGCAGTTCGTTCCAGCCCCGTTTTACCTGGTCCATCAGCTGCGTATCGCCGCGGAAATACGCGAAGAGCGGGCGTTGCGTCAGCAGGATGAAGATCATCAGGGCCGAGCCCCATAGTGCCGACAGGCCCGGCGAAAGCTGTTCGACCATCAGGCACCAGACCAGAACCACGACCGGCAGGAGGAAATGCAGGCCCGATTTCATGGTGACGCCCGGTTCCGGCAATTTCAGGACCGGTTGGTTGGGATCCTCCATCTTAAGGTCGGGATAGTTTGCGGCGAACCGCACAAGCGCGACATACACGATGAAAATGCCGATCGCGACAACGATGGACGCGAACCCGCCCAAAACCGGACGCAGCCATCCAAGGCCGTAATAGACCCCCAGGGATAACCCGCTGACCAATGCAATGCCGAAGGCCAGCCCGATCAACCGCTGGACCCAGGGCTTCGGTGCGACGGCGCGGGGAAGACCTTCCATGCCGGCTTTCGATGCCTCGAGATGGACGATATAGACCAACGCGATATAGCTGATCACCGCTGGCAGAAACGCGTGTATGACAACGTCGAAATACGGGATCCCGACATATTCGACCATCAGGAACGCCGCCGCCCCCATAACCGGCGGCATGATCTGGCCATTCACGGAAGAGCCGACTTCAACCGCGCCCGCTTTCTCGGCGGAAAAGCCGACCCGCTTCATGAGCGGGATGGTAAAGGTGCCGGTCGTAACGACGTTGGCAATGGAAGACCCGGATATCAGACCGGTCATCGCCGAGGCGACAACGGCCGCCTTCGCCGGGCCGCCTCGCATGTGCCCCATCAGGGAAAAGGCTACCTGGATAAAGTAATTGCCGGCACCCGCCTTGTCGAGCAAGGCGCCGAACAGCACGAATAGGAAGACGAAACTCGTGGACACGCCCAATGCAATCCCGAAGACGCCTTCAGTCGTGATCCAATGATGGTTCACGACTTCGGCAAGATTGTTGCCTTTGTGGGCGATAATCGACGGCATGTATGGGCCGAGGAAAGTGTAGACGAGAAACAACGATGCGACGATCGCCAGCGCCGGCCCAAGCGCGCGGCGCGTCGCCTCCAGCAACAAGAGCATACCGATGATGGCGACCACGTAATCCTGCTGGATCGGAGCACCCACGCGGCCGGCGATCTCCCGATAGAAAACGAAAAGGTATGACGCCGACGCCGCGGCGAGAAACGCGAAGACAATGTCGAGGATCGGGATGCGGTCCCGCGGCGACCCCTTGAAAGCAGGATAGGCGAGAAAGGCGAGAAAAATCGCGAAAGCGAGATGAATGGAACGGGCTTCCGTATCGTTGAAGACACCGATTCTGAAGGCGAAGGGCAACGGCGAGGCGAACCACAATTGAAAAAGCGCCCAAGTTAGCGCCACGTAAAATATAACCGCCGACGCTACCGGCCCGGGATTTCGCCCGCCCGTATCCGTCGATGCAACCAAGTCATCGAGGTCGGGTGCATCGGCGGATGTATTCGCATCCACAGTTTGCTCGCTCATTTCGGCTCCCCCATATCCGTCCGAAGAGGCGGTCGCTCTTCA
>CAYYBI010000311.1:0-8686 GCA_964469835.1 uncultured Rhodospirillaceae bacterium | reverse complement strand
TGCCCGGCGCGGCCGCATCCTAGCGGTCATCGAGGTGAAGGCCCGAAGCGATGGGGCGGACGCCGCGGCGGCGATCAGCCCGCGCCAGCGCGACCGCATTACCCGGGCGGCCGGATGGCTGCTGGCCACGCGGCCCGATCTGGCGGCGCTGGATATACGGTTCGACGCGATGTTCGTATCGCCCTGGCGCCGGCCGCACCATCTGCGCGACGCGTGGCGCCACGGTGTCAACTAAGGACCGCTCGATAGTTGCGAATCGTAGCCGTCTTGCTGTACAGCAAGGTTATGCACAGCACGCAATGTCATGAAAGATTCCAGTTCCCGCGCCGGCATGGCCGGTTCGGTCCTGCGATTGCCCTCGCTACGGTTTTGGTCGCCATACCGATTCTGGCGGGCTGCGGTCCGACCATGGTGGTCGGCGCCGGCGCCAGCGTGGGCAATGCCGCGATGCAGGAACGCGGCTTCAAAAAAACCATGGCGGACACCGGCACCGAGACGAAGATCGCCGCCAATTTGTTGAACAATAGCGCCAACCTGTTCGTCGACGTCTCCGTGGAAGTTCACGAGGGCCGCGTCCTGCTGACCGGGGCGGTCGAAAAGCCCGCCGACCGGATCGAGGCGGTGAAAATCGCCTGGCAGGCGGACGGCGTTTCGGAAGTCATCAACGAAATTCAGGCGCGCGACGACAGCGATCTGCTCGACGCCGCACGCGACCGGTGGATCACTACGAAGCTTGGCACGCTGATTACCTTCGACAAGCAAATTAAGGGCGTCAATTATTCGATCGAGACGGTCAACGGCAAGGTGTACCTGATCGGCATCGCCCAATCGCAGGCGGAATTGACTCGCGTGGTCAACCACGCGCGATCGATCGAATATGTTCGGCGGGTTATCACGCATGTCCGCCTGAAGGAATCGCGCCAATCCGGGCAAGGCGCTTAGGCCGATGACACCCGCCGATTCCGACAGCGCGCGCGACCACGGAGATCCGAAAGACATCCTGCGGCGTATCGGCGCCGCGCCGGAGACACCTTTCGACCTGGCCGACGGCGCGCTCGCCCTGGCCTCGGTCGATCGGCCCGGTGTCGCACTCGATCACTACCAAAATCACCTGAAAGACCTGGTGCGCGATGTTGCGGGCGCCTATGACGCCGAAGCCGATGCCGATGCGGCCGAGCGGTGCATCGCGGCATTGAACAGGATTGTCCTCGACGACTACGGCTATGCGGGCGACGAGCTGACCTATGACGATTTGCAAAACGCCAATCTGATGCGGGTCATCGACCGACGCAAGGGTCTGCCGATCGCGCTTGGCATCCTGTATCTGCATGCCGGACGCGCCCAGGGTTGGTCGATGGCGGGGCTCGGTTTTCCGGGCCACTTCCTGGTGCGACTCGACTTCGACGGAGAACGGATCATTGTCGACCCGTTCAACGGTGGGCGAATTTGCGCCGCGGACGATTTGCGCAACCTGCTCAAGGCGATGCAGGGGCAGGAAGTCGAACTGCGCCCGGAACACTATGCCGAAGTCAGCGACCGGGAGGTGCTGCTGCGCCTGCAAAACAACATCAAGCTGCGGCTGCTGCAACTCGAGAAAACCGACGCGGCGGCCGCGGTCGCCGACACGATGCTGCTGTTTGCACCGGATGTTCTTCCGCTGTGGCGCGAGGCGGGCCTGCTGCATGCCCATGCCGGAAACCTGCACGCCGCCGTCGACGCATTGGAAAACTATTTAATCCGCGAGACCCGCGAAGGGCCACGGCAGGACGCCGCGATCTTTCTCCAGCGTCTGCGCGAACGCCTCAACTGAGCCGCAGGAGACCGCCATGAGCCTCGCCGTCGCCATTCAGATGGACCCGATCTCCAGCATCGACATCGCCGCCGACAGCAGTTTCGTGCTGGCGCTCGAAGCGCAACGGCGGGGCCACGCCCTGTTCCATTATTTGCCCCAGCATCTGTCATTCCGGCACAACAGGCTATTCGCCCGGGTGCGGCCGCTCGAGGTTCGGCGCAAGGAAGGCGACCACTACTCCATGGCCGACGCGGAGATGGTGGACCTCGCGACAATGGACGTGATCCTGATGCGTCAGGATCCGCCCTTCGACATGGCCTACATCACGGCGACACATCTGCTCGAGCATATTCATCCGAGCACATTGGTGGTGAACGATCCGGTTTCAGTCCGCAACGCGCCCGAAAAACTGTTCATCACCCATTTTGCCGAACTTATGCCGCCGACCCTGATCACCAGCGACCGGGACGAGATCCTTGCGTTTCGCCAGGAACACAAGGACATCATCCTGAAGCCGCTGTTCGGCAATGGCGGCGCCGGCGTGTTTCACCTGCTGCCGGATGATGAAAATTTGAGTGCGTTGCTGGAAATGTTCACCTTGATGTATCGCGAACCAATCATCGCGCAGCGCTATCTGCCCGAAGTCCGGGACGGAGACAAGCGCATCATCCTGGTCGACGGCAAACCCGTCGGCGGCGTCAGCCGTGTGCCGGCGGTGGGCGAGGCGAGGGCAAATTTCCATGTCGGCGGGCGCGGCGAAAAAACCGAGCTTACGGCGCGCGAACATGAAATCTGCGACGCCATCGGACCGGCACTGCGCGATCAGGGCCTGCTCTTCGTCGGCATTGACGTAATCGGTGACTATATGACCGAAATCAACGTCACTTCGCCCACCGGCATTCAGGAAATCAACGCCTTCGACAATATCACGATCGAGGCGGATATCTGGGATGCGATCGAAAGCCGCGTCGGCCGGCATTAGAATGCCGCCGCCTAAACGGCGCGGCCTCAGATCTTGAAGTCGAACAGGCTCGCCGCGCCGAACGCCAACACGCCGCCGCCGCGATCGAACGACAAGGTGCTTCGGAAGGTGCTGGCGAACAGCAATTGCTGGCGCTGCGCCACGAGTCCTTCCCTGCTTTCGGCCGAAAGCGCTTGCTGCTCCACCTTGCCGGCCAGCGCACTGTGATCGGCGACCAGTTTCTTGTTGAAGTCGCGATGCGCGGTAACCTTGGTGAGCTCGCCTTCGAGAACCGCAATATTGAAGCGCAGCTTGGACGTCGCGGCATCCAGATCGGACAACGCCTCGTCGCGTTTCGCGGCATCGGTGAAATTGCCGTACAGGAACGAGTGCAACACGGCGAGGCCCTTGCGCTCCAGGGTACCGGTGAGGAAGGGCGTGCTTTCGCCGCTGCGGGTGATCGAGAGCGCGCCCGTATCGGAATCGAAGGCGATCGTGTCGTCGACCGAAACGAGTTCGCCCGAATCGCCCTCCGTTTCCGGGAATGCTTGCAGGATTGAGCCGTACAGGTCCGGCAGGAAAACGGTGCCGCTGCCGTCGATGACCTGATAGTCGCTGCCCGAGTAGATGCCCTTGACGGTCTGGTTGACCGGGCTGTTCGGCTTGGTCTTATAGGTCAGTGTATCCGGCGAAAACACATCTCGGATTCGGTTGCCGATGAGATTGCTGCCGACCGAACCGGCGTTGCGCGCCTTGAGATTGAGCTTGCCTAGAAGCCGGTCGAATTCGTTGGCATGCTGGCGCCTTTGTGAGTCATCGATCGTACCGCTTTGGGCCAGCGTGATCTGCTTGCGCATATCGCTGAGGATTTCTTTGATCTCAAGCAGCTTGTCGCGCGCCTTCTCGACCACTTTCGCGGTCCTGCTGAGCTTGGAACCCAACCGTCCGTAGGCGGTCGCCCGCTGATTGGCCAACCGCGCCTCGCCGTCCAGGTTATTGAGGTCGATCCGGTCGTTCCGCCCCGCACGCAGCGCCGCCGCATTGGCCCGCGCCGCCGCCTGCAACGAGCGGCCCGCCGAAACGTTCGGCAACAGCGACACCAGCCCCTTGTTCGCCTCGCTGTTCAGCGTTGCAAACCGGCTCTTAATGCCAAAGACACCGACCGTGAAGGCAGTACTCATGCGGATAGGCTCCGTGTTCAGCCGGGCCCGCGGCGCCCGACACTGCGCAAGCGGTAATTTCTGCCTACCTCTAGGCAAAATATGCCCACTAACTCATTGTATCGTAATACAAATTTTGGAATTTTGCAACCCTTGATCCGATTAATCCGGCCGGGTGCAACGAACCGCTAGTTGCGGAAGATTTCGTCGCCGTTGCGATCGAAGAATACCGTCAGGACCACAATAATGTCGACGGTTTCGCCATCCGCCGCGAGCGGCAGGCGCACCCGCTCGATCTCATAATATTCCTTTTCGGGACGAAAGCGCGACGGTCCCCGGGCCCAGCTCGGCTGGCGTGTCTCGACGACGCTCACATAGCCGGAATCGTCGAAATTCGGCCACCGATCGTGCAGCCATTTTCCGGTATTGTCCTCGCCGGCGTAGTCGACCACCAAGGTTCCGATCAAGCGGAAGCGAAACCTGACGGGATCGCGCGCGACGTCGATCAGCCAGAGGTTTGCAAGCAGTTCGGGGATTTCGACCGGATCGAAATGCTGCCGGCCCGGCAAACGGCCGGATTCGGGGTGGATCGATTGCCAATAGTCCATGAGCGCCCGAATTTTCGGGTGGCAATACTCCGGCACCGGGACGTTCTCACGCCCGGACGGCCGTCTTATGTGCGGGACGGACATTTCAGATTTTTCCGCCGTCAGCGTCCACTTCGGTCCGCCGATATATTGCAGGCGCGATCATCCCACATCGCCTCTGCCTCCTTAACCATTTCGCATCAATTTAATCTGCATCCAATTGATTAAGAATTCTGTAATGAAATTCGTTGCTTGCGGAAAATTTAAGCTCCCGCGCGGCGACTACAGCGTCCAGTTTAACCTTTACGCTCATATTTTATCCGGTGACAGCGCCAAATGCGAGCAATCGTCATCGTCGTTTCGGCCCTAGGGACTGTGACGACTGTGACGACTGTGACGACTGTGGCGTCTGTGGCGTCTGTGGCGTCTGTGGCGCCCGCAGGCACGCGCGGTACCGCGCCCGCGCCGCATCCTTATCCTCCTGCACCGCCTTCATCAGCGCCCGTTCCGTCTTGCGCAACTGGAATTCCGGCGCGTCGACCATCGCCGCGTCAGTGTCAACCATCGTCCGGAGGCTTTGTTCCTCGTGCTCGAGCGCACCGAGACGCCGGTCCCGTTCAGCGCGGCACCGCGCCGGCGCAGTTGGCGTTTGGGTGGGCGTTCCGGTTGTCGTCCCGGCTGTTGTTCCGGTCGTTGTTCCCGTTGGCATTTCTGTGGGCATGCACGACGGCAACGCGAGAAGGAGGAGGGTTCCGATCGGAGTGAAGCGGCGCATCGGGACAGCCTATCACGACACGCGCCGCCGCGGCGCGCGGAATATCCAATTGAGACCTTTGGGCTATCGCCGCGCCCAAGGAGTCCTTAAACTTTTACGGGAAAGACACACCATGGTCGCACGCATCAATACCGTCGCCTTCAAAGGCATCGACACCCTGCCGGTCGACGTGCAGGTGCAGATGGCCAATGGCCTGCCCGCCTTCACCGTGGTCGGCCTGCCGGACAAGGCGGTCGCCGAAAGCCGCGAGCGGGTGCGCTCAGCCCTCGGTGCGCTCGGGCTCGGCCTGCCGCCGAAGCGCATCACCGTGAACCTGTCGCCGGCCGACCTGCTCAAGGAAGGCAGCCATTTCGACCTGCCGATCGCGCTCGGCCTGCTGGTGGCAATGGAAGTGCTGGCGGCGGAGGATCTGGCCGGCTACGCGGCGCTCGGCGAGCTGGCGCTGGACGGCACGATCGCCCCGGTGGCGGGCGTGCTGCCTGCTGCGATCGGCGCCAACGCGGCCGGGCTCGGGCTGATCTGCCCGGCGGCATGCGGCGGCGAGGCGGCCTGGGCCGGCGAGGTGGAAATTCTCGCCCCGCCGGGGCTGCTCGCGCTGATCAACCATTTCAAGGGCGTACAGGTCTTGAGCCCGCCGGAGCCGCGGCTGCGCGAGGCCGCCGCCGATCCGCTCGACCTCAAGGACATCAAGGGGCAGGAGACCGCGAAACGCGCGCTCGAGGTGGCCGCGGCCGGCGGCCATAACCTGCTGCTGGTCGGCCCGCCGGGCGCCGGCAAGTCGATGCTGGCGCAGCGGCTGCCGGGGCTGCTGCCGCCGCTTGGGCCGCGCGAGGCGCTCGAGGTCAGCATGATCCAGAGCGTCGCCGGCCGGCTTGCGGACGGCCGCATAACCCGGGACCGGCCGTTCCGCGATCCGCATCATTCGGCCTCGCTGCCCGCATTGATCGGCGGCGGGCTGCGCGCCCGGCCGGGGGAAATCTCGCTCGCCCATTGCGGCGTGCTGTTTCTCGACGAGCTGCCGGAATTCGCCCGCGCAACGCTGGAATCGCTGCGCCAGCCGATGGAGTCCGGCCGCGCCGCGGTTGCCCGCGCCAACGCGCATGTCACCTATCCGGCCCGCTTTCAGCTGATCGCGGCGATGAACCCGTGCCGCTGCGGCCATCTCGACGACGCGGAACTCGCCTGCAACCGGGCGCCGCGCTGCGCCCGCGACTATCAGGCGAAGATCTCGGGGCCGCTGTTCGACCGCATCGACCTGCATGTGGACGTGCCGGCGGTCCGCGCATCCGACCTGTCGCTGCCGCCGCCGGCGGAGGGATCGGCCGCGGTCGCCGCCCGGGTGACCCGGGCCCGCGCGATCCAGGCCGAGCGCTATCAGGCCTTGCCGGACGGCGTGGCTGTGCGCACCAACGCGGAAGCCGACGGCGCGCTGCTGGAAGCCGTGGCGTCGCCGGATGCCGAAGGCCGGCGGCTGCTGACCGAGGCGGCGGAGCGGATGAAGCTGTCGGCGCGCGGCTACCACCGGGTGCTGCGGGTCGCCCGCACGCTGGCCGACATGGCCGGGAAGCCCAATGTCCGCCGCGTCCACATCGCCGAAGCGCTCAGCTACCGCCGGGTGATGCCGGCCGGGTGAGGGCCAAGTGAGGCGCGCTAGCCGCGGTTGGCCTCGCTGATCTGATCGTTCAGCGTCCAGTAATCGTAGAGATAGCCGACCAGCAAAAGCCCGCCGGTCAGGAACCAGATCAGCGCGGTGAACCATTTGCCGAGATAAAGCCGGTGCAGTCCGAAGATGCCGAGAAAGGTCAGCAGGACCCAGGCGATGGTGTAGTCCTTCGGGCCTTCCTCGAAGCGGAAATCCGCGTCGCGGTCCATGCCCGGAATCAGGAACAGGTCGACGATCCAGCCGATCAGCAGCAGGCCCAGCGTGAAGAAATAGATCGTCCCGCTTACCGGGCGGCCGTAGTAGAAGCGGTGCGCCCCCATGAACCCAAAGATCCAGAGAATATAGCCGACCGCCTTGCTGTGCGTCCCCGTTGCGGGGCTCCCTGAAATGCTCACGCGTCCTCCGGTTTGTGACCCGGCGCCCCCTCTGCGGTGGGCGCCAACCCAACCTTGGACCAGTTTCGAACGTGCAGGCAAGCCCGGGGGGCGGAGTGCGCCGGCGCCCGGAAAGTATCCTAACGGCCCATCGGCCGGGTGTGCGCGCCGCCAGAAGTGCCGCGCGCGGCCATCGCGGATTCCCGCGCACTCTGGTGAAGCGCGACCTGGGTGCGGCGGACCAGGTAGCGCACCAACCCTTCGGCAAGCATCGGCAGGGCGGACGGGTTGGCGGCCATCCGGCGCAGGCTCTTGCGGAAATTGCCGCGCTTCAGCGGGTCGACCAGTATGCGGTAGACGACATAGCGGTCGATCTGACGGCCGCGGCGGCGCATCAGCCGGGCGGTGGTCGGCGCGTCCGATGGCCCAAACAGCCCGGCATTGCGCTCGTGCAGCGCAGGCATACTGCGCACCGCTTCCATGGTCAGCGAGTTGCTCCAGGATTTCGGATGGATCCGGTAGTAATAGAGCGGCGTCGCATCGAACAGCAGGAACGGCGTATGCCGCAAGCATTTGATCAGGATGTAGAAATCCTCGCCGAGGCCCGGCGACACGTCATATTCGATGCCGTGCTGCTCGAGAAACCGCCGCCGGAAGATCGGTTTCAGGAGGCCGAGACTGCCGACCTTGCCGCACCGATCACCGCGCAGAATATCGTCGGCGTTGAGGCGGTGCAGTCCCGACACGCGGTCCTTGCGCAGCACGCGATGCGGCTTGTCCGCGCCGTCCATCATGAAAAACTGGTTGTCGGCCGCCAAATTCGCGCCATCGCGCTCCGCCGCGTCCAGCAGGGTTTGCAGACGGTCCGGATGGAACCAATCATCCGCGTCGAGGATCGCCACCCAATCGCCGGTCGCCGCATGGATGCCGACATTGCGCCCATGACCGGCGCCGAAATTCCGACTGCTCGACATCAGCCGGACCCGCGGATCGCGATAGGCATAATCCTCGACCACCGCGCGCGTGCCGTCCGAAGACGCATTGTCCACGACGATCATTTCGAAATCGGACTCGGTCTGCTGCAATACCGAGTCGATCGCCTGCGCAATATACGGCTCGGCGTTGTAGGCAACGGTAACGATGGAAACGCGAGGCATGATGCGCAATCTCCCTGCTATCCCGTGGCCCGCCGCGGGGCCGTTTCGGCGTGCTTCCGCGCGCCCAAGGCGGCGATCGGAACGCCGTCCGAGGAATGTGTGTCGACGCCGAAGAGCCGGGCGATCGTCGGCGCAAGGTCCTGCACCCGCACCCGGTCGTTCAGCCGCCGATGCGGCCAGTCCGGCGCGACGCCGAAGAATCGCCCGAACGGCAGAT
>CAYYBI010000310.1:0-2732 GCA_964469835.1 uncultured Rhodospirillaceae bacterium | reverse complement strand
AATCAGATTGATTTTTTGAATATCGGCGTCGTTGAATAATCCGATGTCCGGTTATGGGCAATCTTGGCCCCCAACCGCTGCACCAGCATTTTGACCGCCGTTGAATGATAGGCCGACATACGGTTCCACTCCTGGCCTTCCGCACGTCGAGCTTCGCACTGAGGCGCACCTAACGCGGCCCGCCGCTTGCCAGCGCCGCCGACCCCGTGTAAGGCAGCCCGATGCCGCGCATCGAACCGATTACCCCTCAAAGCCTGGCGGAGGCCGGTCGCGCGCTTCGCGCGGGAAAGCTGGTCGCCTTCCCTACCGAGACGGTGTACGGCCTCGGCGGCAACGCAGTCGACGACCGCGCGGTCGCGGCGATATTCGAAGCGAAGGCCCGGCCAAGCTTTAACCCGCTGATCGTGCACCTGCCCGACGCCGCCCAGGTGGCGGACCACGCAACGGCAAGCCATACCGCCCGGCTGCTAATGGCAAATTTCTGGCCGGGCGCCCTTACCCTGGTGCTGCCCCGGCGGCGGGACAGCTCGATTTCGCGCCTCGCCTGCGCCGGGCTCGACACCGTCGCGCTGCGCGTCCCTGCGCATGACGGCGCCCGCGCCCTGTTGCGGTCCGCAGGAACCCCCGTCGCCGCTCCCAGCGCCAATCGTTCGGGCCGCCTGAGCCCAACGACCGCGGCGCATGTTGCCGCCTCGCTCGGCGCGCATGTGGCGATCATTCTCGACGGCGGCCCATGCACAATCGGTCTCGAATCCACCGTGCTCGATGTGAGCGGAGAGTCGCCGGCGATCCTGCGCCCGGGTGGCGTGACGCAAGAGGAGATCGAAGCTGCGCTTGGCCGCCCCGTCAGCGTTGCCGACACGGAGGATGACGCCCCCAAGTCACCGGGCATGCTGTCGAGCCATTATGCGCCGGTTCTGCCGGTTCGGCTGGGCGCGTTGTCCGCGGAACCCGGCGAAGCCCTGCTCGGGTTCGGGCGCACGGACGGCGCGACGCTCAACCTCAGCTCGGATGGCGATCTGGTCGAAGCGGCGGCAAACCTGTTCGCCTTTCTCGACGAGTTGGACCGACCGGAATTTTCCGCGATTGCCGTCGCGCCGATCCCGGAGACCGGTCTCGGTCGCGCCATCAACGACCGGCTACGCCGCGCCGCGATACGCGGCTAACCTACCTTTACCAACAGGTTGATCCGGGTCGCTTTCTCCAGAACATGCTCTTCGCCATCGCGCCGCGCATGCGCCTCAAACCGGTCGCGAATGGCCGGACCGTGCTGTGCGAAAGCGGCCGCGTGTTTCTCGTTACGCGTGGTCAACTGGGCTTGAAAATCAGCGTAATCCCGATAACGGGCCGTATTGCCATAGAAAACTTCTTTTTGCGCCGCCAAGCCATAGTCACCGGTCTTCCCCACTTCCTCATAGGCCCGCCGGCGTACCGCCGTCTCGTCATTCCAGAGTTTCTGGATTTCGAATTCGGGCCCGGCCGGCACCGGCTCGAACACCATCAGGATTCCACCCGGCTTCAATACCCGCGCGGCTTCGCGCAACGCGTCGGCGATTGCGTCGACCGGCACGTGATGCAGGCTGTTGGTGAACACCGCCACATCGAGCATGCCATCGGCGACGGGCAACGATTGGGCAATTCCTTGCTCGAAAGCAACCTCGATTGACGCCTTGGCGGCAGCCTCGCGCGCGGCCGCGATGCGGCCGGCATCAGGGTCGATCCCCAGCGCCGTCGCGCCTTGCCGGGCCATGTGAATCGTCGGTCCGCCTTTACCGCATCCGATGTCGACCAACCGCCGCCCCGCCAATTCAACGGTTGCGGTGATGATGTCGTTAGCGGCGGCTATCGGAAGGTCCCGCAACGCATCCCGAGGGAACATCCTAGTGCCCCGATCCGTGCAGGATAGCGTCTTGCAGGCCCGTGTCGTAGGCGATGCCATCGGGCGTAATCGTACAAATTGTCGGAAACACCAAGGGTTTGATCAGCCCCTTTCGCTCCAGCGCCGTCCACACACCTTGATTGATGAGGCCGGTGGCGTCTTTCAAGAACACCACATGGTGGCCGACATGAAAATGATCGCCATGCGGCGCCGGGACGGTCACCGTAATCTCTCCATTCGTATCATCGGCCACACCGTGATCGGATTCGCCATAGGCCTGCAGAATGGTAAGCGTCTTTAGTTGCAACTTATTCAGGCGCAGCGGATTTCGTTTCGGCGGCATTTCGACGCTCTCTTTCACAGCCAGTTCACACAATCTTGACGGAGGCTTTGACGTCCTATCTTCTATAAGTAGAGAAGAGAAGATGTTGCCTCAATTTTCATACTCGAAACGAATTATGTGGAGAGGATAAAGTGATGTCCCGTAGAATCCTTGCAATTTTTTCATTTGCGGCGGCGATCGGCCTGTTGCCTTTGTTGGGCCACGCCGGTTTCTTTTCGGCAAGCTGGCCGGTCACGGCCAAGGCACCATCGGGCGAAGCGCTTATTACCTTCAAAAGTTCCCCGCTCGCCAGGGCTTCAGCGCAACGCGTCTGGTATACCGGCGCCTTCGAGCATTTGGAATATGCCCAGTTAGAAACGAACGGAATTGTTCTCGAGGCCGTCTATGACAAGGTGATCGGGGATCAAACCATCCTCGACTATCACTATTGGATGGAGAAGATGCTCGACACCTGGAACCACAACAACGGCCAGGCGAAGGTCTTTGAGAAACCCAAACCCGTGCAGGCCT
>CAYYBI010000309.1:0-5442 GCA_964469835.1 uncultured Rhodospirillaceae bacterium | reverse complement strand
CGTTCCCTCGGCGGCGCGGTCGCGGCACATCTGGCGGGCCGGTATTGTCCGGGCGCTCTCATCCTCGAATCTGTATTTACCTCGGTGCCCGATTTGGCGTCCCAGCTCTACCCCATTTTTCCGGTCCGGTGGCTGAGCCGTTTTCACTATGAGACAAAATCAGCGCTCAAATCAGTTGCCTGCCCCGTACTCGTCATCCACAGCCGTCACGACGAAATCATCCCGTTCCGGCATGGCCGCGCGCTGTTTGATGCAGCGAACGCGCCGAAGCAATTTCTTGAACTTCGGGGCGGCCACAATGACGGCTTTCTGGTAAGCGGCAAGAAATATTTGAACGGAATCGAAGGATTCCTGACGGCGCACGTCGGAAAATAGACGCGCCGCTCAGTGGGATATCGCGGGAAGCTTCGCCATGTATGGGCGCCTTTCATGAGCGGCGGGCGCCGGCACGTCGTCCGGTTAAGAAGGTGTATGGCGTAACCGTCGAAAAATGGATGCATCCCTCTGCAGCCGGTAGTTTGATTCAGGTCAACGCCAGATACCGCAGTTGTGCCGCAATTGAGCAAAAGGATGAGCGACCGATCTATATCTACAAGGCCTCCTTTTGACGGCTAGCGCCAGTCGGTGGCACGGATGGCCAAGGGCAAAGCTCACCGTGAATGCGTTCGCAGGATGAGTTGGTGGTTGTCGCATGGGGCTGCGCGACCCCTTTCAGAAAGGCAAGGAATGTGCGGAACCTGCCGGCACCTCCGGATCGCGGCGATCATTCTCGTCGGGATTTTCTCTTCGAATGTGGCCTTCCCTGCACCAAGACCGGACACGCGTGAGCACGTGGCGCTGCCATTACCAAACAAAGACGGCGCCGTGCCTCTGGAGCGGACACTTCGTCTCAGGCGATCGGTTAGAGCGTTCGACGACCGGGCACTGACACTGCAAGAATTGTCGCAGCTCTTGTGGGCAGCCCAGGGTGTGACCGCCCCAAGCGGATACCGCACAACGCCCTCGGCGGGCGCTCTGTATCCCCTCTCGCTATATGTGGTGGTGGGCAATGTCGCCTCCCTGGCGAGCGGTATCTATACTTACGAACCACCCCAACACCGGCTGCAACGAGTCCGCGGCGGCGACGCGCGCCGTGATCTCAGTGTCGCCGCGCTCGGCCAGGATTGGATACAGCACGCCCCGGTGTCGCTGGTCATCGCCGCAACTTATTATCGCACAGCGACGAAATACGGCGATCGTGGACGCAAATATGTCCACATGGAAGCCGGACACGCGGCTCAGAACATCTACCTGCAAGCAACAGCGCTGGACCTGGGCACGACCGTAGTGGGAGCATTCCGAGACGAAAGACTGAAGTCCGTATTGGGCATGCAGGAGGCTGAATATCCTCTCTGCATCCTGCCGGTCGGGCGGCCGTCGGACCGGTCTCGATAACCATGCGACGGGATATTGCCAGATCAAATCTTCTCATGCCAATTCAAGAACGCAGAGGCCGCTTCATTGCCAACGTCACGGGTGTTGCGGGTCTTATATATGCGTCCGTCGAAGTCAGGGCTCGTCAGGACGAACCCAGGAAAGTCCCGTTTACGCCTAACCCTCCTCAGGAGGGAGAATGCCACCTGCGATTTCCTTGAAACGCTGCCACTCCGTCGCTGCCCAGGTTTCCGTGTGGGCGTGTCCGAACGTCCGAATGATGGTGGCAACCTTTGTAGCGCTTTCAATGTCAGGTGCCTGAAAAATATCGAGATAATCGTACGGTCCCAGAGTCGCGTAACTCCCCGACCATTCGACCTCTGGACATTCCGCACGGATCCTATCGGTGACCTGACGTTCCAGCTTTTCCAGCCCCTCAGGGGATTTGAGTGCACCGTGAGCAAGGCGCGTCAGCATGATGAATGTCGCCATGGGAACCTCCGTCCAATGCTCGTCCCGAACACGGACCCCCCACTTTATGAAACTCGTGAAAACCGGGCCACGCCCGTTCAGATGCGTTCCGAATGCGTGTCGAATAATAGATCGTACGTCACCGGTGCAAATTGAGAGAGGTCAACAGAACTCGGGCCTGATCCGGATGATCCAGGTCAAAGCCTGTTTCCCTCGCCTGGTTTTGGATATGCGTTCGAAGGGCGTTTGTGTAATGCGCCTCTTTTCAGCGAATCTGCGATACATGGATCGGAAGACATGGTCACGGCAAGGGAAGCAGCGGGCGGAACGGGGCGCAGCGCCCCGTCCAGGCCACGGATCACCTATCGAGCAGTGATCGCCTTCGCGAGCACCCGATGAGCAAGACTATTCTTGTGACAGGGGCGCTAGGGCAGATCGGTTCGGAACTCGTGCCCGCGCTGCGGGCGCAATACGGCCGGGAAAGCGTTATCGCCTCCGACGTTCGGATGCCGCCAAAGGACGCCTCGGCCGGAGACGGGCCATTCGAGTACCTTGACTGCACCAAGTTCCAGCAAATCCAGGATATCCTGTCGCGGCACAATGTCGGCACCCTTTATCATCTCGCCGCGCTGCTATCTGCGACGGCCGAGGATAAGCCTCAGGCGGCATGGCACCTCAATATGGACGGAGTGTATCAGGTGCTCGAGGCGGCGCGGCAATGCCGCTGCGCGGTGTTCTTTCCCAGCTCAATTGGCGCCTTCGGACCGACGACCCCACGCGATAATACGCCCCAGGAAACGGTCCAGCGACCCACTACGATGTATGGCGTGACCAAGGTCGCGGCGGAACTGCTGTGTGACTACTATTTCCTGCGCTTCGGCGTGGATGTTCGCGGCCTCCGCCTGCCGGGACTGGTTTCTCACGTGGCGCCGGCGGGGGGCGGGACAACGGATTATGCTGTGGACGTCTTCTATCAGGCGATCCGCTACCGCCACTACACCTGCTTTCTGCGGCCCGATACGCGGATCGAGATGATGTACATGCCGGATGCGATCAAGGCGCTCATCGATTTGATGGAGGCCGATCCTGCGCGGCTTCGCCACCGCAACGCCTTCAACATCACTGCGATGAATTTCACGCCCGAGGAGTTAGCGGGCGAAATTCGCAAACACATCCCAAAATTCGTCATCGACTACGAGATCGATCCGCTACGGCAGGCCATCGCGGATTCGTGGCCGCGCACGATCGACGACAGTGCCGCACGCGAGGAATGGGACTGGCAGCCGGACCACACGCTGGAATCGATGACGGAGAATATGCTCGATATGCTCAGACGCAAACTCAAATTCGCAAAGTGAATTCGCCGGACTTGGAAGGGAGGCGCCCATGCCCCATCAAAGACTCGAGGAAGCGCTGCGGTCCGAACTGAGGGCGTTGGAAGATGCGGGCACGCGCAAGGGACGGGAAGCGGTGATTGCCGGCGTGGTCCCACCGCAGGGCGAAAAAGGACCGCGCTATCTGCTGGAGGGCGAGGACCATAAGCCGTTCCTGCGTATGAACTCCAACGGCTATCTTGGGATGGCCCTCAGGCCCGAGGTCGTCGAAGCGGACGAATTGGCGACGCGCACCTATGGCGCCGGCCCCGGAGCCGTGCGGTTCATCAGCGGCACTTGGTCGCCGCACATCGAGCTGGAACGCCGGCTCGCTGCGTTTCACGGCCGCCAGGCTTGTATGATTTTCAGCTCGGCCTACGCCACGGTAATGGGCATCCTGCCGCCGCTCATCAGCCCGGACACCGCCGTCATCAGTGACGAACTCAACCACAACTGCATTATTAACGCCATTCGCCTGGCGCGCCCGCGCGAGCGACTCGTGTACCGACATCTGGACCTAGGCGAGCTGGAACGCACCCTCGATGCGGCCGCTAAGACCAGCCGGCGGGCCATTGTGGTCACTGACGGAATCTTCAGTATGCGGGGCGACCACGCGCCGTTACAGCGAATCATGGATCTGGCTCGTCGGTTCGACGACGCTTTCGCCGAGAATGTAACTGTAGTCGTCGACGATTCGCATGGTGTGGGCGCCTTCGGCGCGACGGGACGTGGTACCGAGGAACGCACCGGCTCCGAACCCGTCGACATACTAATTGCGACGCTGGGCAAGGCGTTCGGCGTCAACGGAGGATATGTCGTGGCCGGCGATACCATCGTCGACTACCTGCGGGAGAAATCGCCGTTCTATGTCTATTCCAACCCCATAACAGCGGGCGAGGCCGCCGCCGCCGCGAAGGCGCTGGAGATCGTCGACAGCCCGAGAGGGCTGGCGCTGCTGGACCATTTGCGCGCGATGACGGCTCGGCTCGACGCGGGAATGGTCGCGCTCGGCCTCGAAACCATTCCGGGCGACCATCCAATTGTGCCGCTAATGGTACGCGACACATCGAAGACCTCGGCAATGGTAAGGCATCTCCGTGACCGCGGAGTCCTCGCGACCGGGCTCAATTATCCCGTGGTCCCGAAGGGGGAGGAGGAAATTCGCTTCCAGGTGTCGGCTGACCACACCGCCGCAGACATCGATGAGGTCCTCTCCGTCCTGGCGGAGTGTCCCTAGCATGAACATCCCGTACCTTTGCTCTGGATGACGATCAATGACTGATGACGACACCAAACGGGTAGTGGCAAAGTCGGACCCGGTCGCGCACTCGCCGAACGCAGTTATCGCGGGGCGCCTGCGCGAAGCCGCGGACCTTCTGAGCCACCAGGGGGCGAATCCGTTCCGCGTCAGCGCCTATCGGCGGGCGGCCGATACGCTGCTGGGCCTCCCCGGGAACGTGGACGATATCCTGCGGCGGGACGGCATCGACGGGCTTATCGCGCTACCGGGCATCGGCCAATCGCTCGCGGCAGCGATCGAAGAAATGGTGCGCACCGGACGGTGGATGCAACTGGAGCGTCTGCGCGGCGTCCTTGAACCCGAAGCGGTGTTCCAGGGCATACCTGGCATAGGGCCCAAGCTCGCGCACCGCATTCATGAATCGCTGGAAATCGAGACACTGGAGGCGCTGGAAGTCGCGGCCAACGACGGACGACTGGAAAAGGTGCCCGGCGTGGGCGCCGGCCGCGCCGCGATGATCCGTTCTGCACTGGCGGCTATGCTTAACCGCCGGCGGCCCAGCGTGGTTGCGCCGGCCACGCCGGAGCCGGACGTGGGAGTCATCCTCGACGTCGACCGGGAATATCGTGAAAAGGCATCAGCAGGCCAATTGCGGAAGATCGCGCCGCGGCGCTTCAATCCATCGGGCGAGGCATGGCTGTCAATCCTGCACGCTCAGCGCGGCGACTGGGAATTCACCGCGCTTTATTCCAACACCGCGCGAGCTCATCAGTTCGAGCGCATCGGGGATTGGGTCGTTATTTATTTCCACACCGACCATGAGCCTGAACGCCAGCGCACGGTGGTGACGGAGACGCGCGGCGAACTGGTCGGCCGTCGGGTGGTTCGGGGTCGCGAATTCGAATGCCGAGCGCACTATGCCCAAGAGAATAACCGTCAAACGCT
>CAYYBI010000308.1:0-4067 GCA_964469835.1 uncultured Rhodospirillaceae bacterium | reverse complement strand
TCGATAACGGCACCGGACAGGATATGCGCGCCGACTTCGGAACCTTTTTCGATCAGACAAACGCTGACTTCGCGATCCTTTTCCGCGCAGAGCTGTCGCAATCGTATCGCCGCCGCGAGTCCGGCCGGGCCAGCCCCGACGACAACGACGTCCTATTCCATCGCTTCCCGATCCATCGCTCCCCTTCCAAATTTTCGTCATTGAACACGCACCGTGCACGCCGTTGTCTATAGCAATCCCGTCTTTTTTGATAGACAGTTGCTGAAGGGAGCGGTGCAAAAAATGACGACCAGTGGCGGAAAACAACCGGCCGACCTGACGCCGGAACAGGCATTGCGTTGGCTTGGCGATATGGGAGCGGACGAGTATGTCGGCGACACGCCGGTAAACCGTTATGCCCAGTCGGCCGCGGCGGCATCCGCGCCGGCGGCGGAACAACCGCAACCCGCCCCAGCCAAACCTGCGGCGGCAAACGCGGGAGCGCGGCCGGCGGTCGCCGGCGCACCCGACCTAATTGCCCCGGCGCAAGGCGCCCGCGATGCGCGCGACGCCGCCAATGCCGCCAAAACGCTGGAGGAACTGCGCGCCGCCATCGAGGCATTCGACGGCTGTGCGTTGAAATTTACCGCCACGAACACCGTGTTTTCTGACGGCCACCCGGACGCCGACGTCATGCTGATCGGCGAAGCGCCCGGCGTCGACGAAGACCGTCAGGGGAAGCCTTTTGTCGGCGCCAGCGGCCGGTTGCTGGATCGAATGCTGGCGCCGATCAACCTGTCCCGCCAGGAACATGGATCTGCAGGTGTCTACATCTCCAATATCCTGTTTTGGCGGCCGCCTGGAAATCGCAGCCCGACCACGGCCGAGACCGCCGCCTGCCTGCCCTTCATTCTCCGCCATATAGAACTGGTCATCCCGAAAGTATTGGTTTTCCTTGGGGGGACGGCGGCAAAGACGATGCTTGGCCGGCCGGAGGGCATAATGCGCCTCCGGGGACGCTGGTTCGAACACATGTCGGATGGTCTTGAAAAGCCTATTCCGGCGCTACCGACCTTTCATCCAGCGTTTTTACTTAGGCAACCTGCCCAAAAAAAAGAAGCATGGAGCGATTTTATTCAATTTAAACTAAAGTTGAACGAATCTCTTCAGTAATGTATATTTCTATACACGATGGAAACTGAATATTAATGAATATATATTAATTATTAATCTCCGATGCTTGCGTGATCACCAAAACCGCGCGATACTTTTGCCAGTGCATCGAGGGGAGCGTCGGCGGCACATCCGCCACATTTTTAACTGATATGAGGTTCACGCCTGTGCGCGACACCTTCCGACTCATCTTGATAGGGCCGGCTCTCGCGGCAATGGTTTCCGCCGCAAGTGCCGAGGATTTGGAATTCTACGATTCCAGTTCTCAATCCGTGCCCAAATCCCTGATGGATGAATCGGGCTTGGACATCAATGTCAGCACGAGAGAGGTCCGCAAGGTCCTCAAAAGGCATTCCGACCACGAAAACGCACAGTATGACGACCATTCCGACGCCGCGCCCGCCGCACAGGGCGGCGACATTGGCGGAACCACCGAAAGCGCGAAGTCCGGCACCGCCGCGGCCATTCGGTCCGGCGATCAACCCAAGACTACAGGCGCTGCCGGCGCGCCGGCGGCCGGGTCGTTCAAATTCGCCGTATTGAAGGAAAATTCGCCGTCCGCGCTGCAAGATCCGGTAAACAGCGTCCCGAAACTGCTGAGCGACGCCGATGTCCGCCATTACCGGGCAATATTCCATCATCAGAGAAAACGGCGGTGGCAGCGCGCGAATAAGATCATCAAAAAGCTGTCCGACCGGTCGTTGCTCGGTCATGTTTATTACCAGCGGTATCTGCATCCGACGGGTTATCGCGCCAGCTACAAAGAACTCCGCAATTGGATGGTCAAATACCGGGATCACCCGGGCGCGCGCCGTATCTACAAACTGGCGACCAAGCGCCGTCCGCGGAATCATCTCCGCCCACCCGCGCCGAAACGTGTGCGCAGCAAGGCTGCGCCCAGGACGCATTATCGCGACCGGTACGAGAACCGCCGCAAATATTACAGCTTGAGCAGCTGGAAACGGCGCTATGTACGGCAAACGCAGCGGCGAGTCCGGCGTTATATCGAGCGCGGCCAACCGACCCGGGCGCTCCGGCTGCTGACGACGAAGAAGACACGCCGAATTTTCGATCCGGTCAGCCTCGACGAGAGCCGCACCGACGTGGCGCGCGGCTACTATCATGCCGGCGAAAGCCAGAAGACGCTGGAACTGGCGGGGCCCGCTGCCTTGCGCTCGGGCCAGGCAATTCCGCTGGCCCATTGGTGGGCCGGTCTGGCGGCCTGGCGGCTGGGCAAATACGACGTCGCCGCCAGCCATTTCGACTATATGACGCAGACCAATCTCCGCTCGAGCTGGTCCCGCGCCTCGGCCGCCTATTGGGCCGCACGCGCCTACCTCGTCAGCCATCAGCCCGACAAGGTCAACGCCATGCTGCAGTTGGCGGCGCAAAATCCGCGGACGTTCTACGGCCTCCTGGCGATCCGGTCGCTCGGCACCGAACCGTCCTACGATTGGTCGCTGCCGCCGGTCCGCAATGACCAATGGCGCACCCTGGAACATCATCCGCATGCGCGCCGCGCAATGGCGCTAATTCAGGTCGGCGAGGAAAGTCGCGCGGAAAACGAGCTGAGGCGCCTGTCCGACCGCCTGCCGCACACCACCGCGCGCACGCTGGTCGCCCTCGCCAGCGGTCAGAACATGCCTTCGCTCGCGTTGCGGATCGGCCGAAACCTGCGTGACCGGAGCGGCGAAATTTACGACGCCGCGCTCTATCCGCTGCCCGATTGGGAGCCCGCCAACGGCTTCACGATCGACCGGGCACTCGTATTCGCGGTGATGCGGCAGGAATCCCGTTTCCGCATTCGCGCCAAGAGCCGTGCCGGTGCGCGGGGCCTGATGCAGTTGATGCCGCGAACCGCCGGGTTCATGGCCGGCAAGCGTTTCCGCGGAAGCCGCCGCCAACAGCTTTTCAACCCGGAACTCAACATTACCCTCGGCCAGAAATACGTCCGCCACCTGCTGAACGATCCCAATATCGACGGCGACCTGTTCTACGCCGTGGCGGCCTATAATGGCGGGCCCGGCAATTTGCGCAAATGGCGCCGCCGGTCCGACTACGGCGGGGATCCGCTGTTGTTCATCGAGAGCATCCCGCTCAAGGAAACCCGGGTATACGTCGAACGCGTGTTGACCAATCTCTGGATTTACCGCTACCGTCTCGGTCAACCGGCTCCTTCGTTGGACGCAATCGCGACCGGCGAATGGCCGAGCTACATAGCGCTCGACGACAAGTCGATTAAGCACACAACGAATATGGCAACGGGACTCTGAACGACGTGCCTCTGGACCAGAACAGGCCATTCCTCCCCGTCAACATCGCCGTTCTGACCGTATCCGATACCCGCACCGCCGACACCGACCGCTCGGGCGATTTGATCGCCGAAAGGATCGAGACCGCAGGTCATCGCCTGGCGGCGCGGTCCATCATCCGCGACGACGCGGACGATATCGCCAAACACCTGCAGGGCTGGATCGACGATCGGGAGATCGACGTGGTCATCGCCACCGGCGGTACCGGGGTAACCGGCCGCGACGTGACGCCCGAGGCGTTGAACCGCGTATGGGAAAAGGAAATTCCGGGATTCGGCGAATTGTTCCGGTGGATCAGCTACCAGAAGATCGGCACTTCGACCATTCAGAGCCGCGCCACGGCGGGCGTCGCCAAGGGAACCTATCTGTTCGTCCTGCCCGGGTCGACGGGCGCGTGTAAGGACGGTTGGGATGAAATCCTCGTCCATCAGCTCGACAACCGTTTCCGGCCGTGCAATTTCGTCGAATTGATGCCGAGGCTTCAGGAGCGCTGACGAAATTTCTATTTTTGCGGTACCGGCCCGCTCCCCCATAAGGGGAAAATGGATCAGCGACTCCGTTCTCGCCACAACTTCAGATCGGCGGCGGTATCGACATCGATCA
>CAYYBI010000307.1:0-3684 GCA_964469835.1 uncultured Rhodospirillaceae bacterium | reverse complement strand
TTCACCTGGACGGTCGCGAAGCACCTCACCTCCAACGCCGTGGCCATCGGCGCAAGCGAGCACCTGCTCGGCGCCGGGGCGGGACAGATGGACCGCGTCGCCGCCTGCCGGATTGCGATCGAGAAGGCCGGCGACCGCATCGGATCAGGCCCGCCGGCCATCGCGGCGTCGGACGCGTTCTTCCCCTTCGCCGACGGCCTCCTGGCCGCGGTCGACGCCGGCGCGACCGCCGTGGCCCAGCCCGGCGGTTCGATCCGCGACGACGAAGTGATCGCCGCGGCGGACAAGGCCGGGATCGCCATGGTGTTCACCGGCATGCGCCATTTCCGGCATTGAACGGAGCCACATCCCGCAACGGCACAACGGAGACCGCCATGCTCGTAACCACCACACCGACCCTGGAAGGCCGCAAGATCGCCGACTATCTCGGCCTGTGCAGCGGCGAGGCAATCTGCGGCGCCAACGTTTTCCGCGACCTGTTCGCCAGCGTGCGCGACATCGTCGGCGGCCGCTCGAGCGCCTATGAAACCGTGCTGCGCGAGGGCAAGGAACTGGCGCTCGCCGATATGTGCGCCGAAGCGCACGAGATGGGCGCCAACGCGGTGATCGGCGTCAGTCTGGATTATGAGGTGCTGGGCGAAAAAGCCGGCATGCTGATGGTCGCGGTCAGCGGCACCGCGGTGCGGGTGAAATAGGGTCGTCTCGGGCGGGACTACTTACGCCGGGCCGAGCACACCGGACGGCTGTGTGGAATACGCCGCGCCCCGGCCGGCCACCGCCAACGACAGCAGCGACAGCACGGTACCGGTCGAGACGATCAGAATGACGAAGCAGGTCGCGTGCAGCGCCGCCGCGGGGTAGAGCATCGGCGTACCGGCGGCCGAATGTGCCGCCGCCGTCGCCGCAAGGCTGACCAGTTCCGGCGGCAACAGCACCAGGATCGAGGCGGCGGCAAGCCGCCAGCCATTGTTCCGGCTCAACCGCCAGGCCTCAATCAGCGGCCGGCCCTGATCGGTGGCGATCGCCGGCAGCACCAGGGACAACCGGACCGAGACATAGACCGCCACCATCATGCCGCACAGAAATCCTGCGACCGAGAGCAGGGTGAACTGCCCCGCCCGACCGAGCGGCGGCAACTCGACCGCGCCGGCGATCACGAAGCCCAGCTTGGCGACGACCAGGACCGCGAATCCGCCCGCCAGAACGGCCAGATAGGTCAGCACCAGCGCCGCCGCGAAGACCGCGCTGAGCAACACCCAAAAGCCGAGGTAGCGGATCTCGCGCCGGCCGACCCCGAGCCCGACCATCGCGGCGGATTCCCGCTGATCGAGCATCACCACCCGATGCCACGCGACCAGCAGCACCACGGCGATCACGGTTTGCGTGAAAAATGTAAGAATCAGCTCGGCCAGCCTGGCCCGTACCGGCTCCTCCACCAGGGACGCGATCCCCGGAAGGGCGCCGCCGGCGGCCAGGTCGACCAGAAAGAGCAGGAGCAGCGGCAGCCAGCCTACACGCATCAACGCGCCCGGCCGCCGCAGCACGAACCGGTAGCTCGCGCCGACGGTGGACCAAACCGAGACTTTCTTGTCCCCGAGCACGGGACTCCCCTGGAAATTCGCTGCGATCCATGTGGCTCGCATGATTCTCCAGGGCAAACGTTAAGGATTGCTTGAAACGGCGGTCTCGCAGCCAACCGCGCAACCGCGGCTGGCAGCCCCGCTACGCTGTGACGAGGCCCCGCAGCTCGCGATTCGCCACGGTCAGCATCGCCAGATCGACGGTGCCGTGCTGTTCCAGCTCGGCGACCATCTCCTCGACCCGATGGATCGCCTCCTTGTGCTCACCGACCCAGCTCTCGATCGCCTTGGCGCCGCAACTGCCGTTGGTCAACACCTTCTGCGTGAGGTCCCCCTGGGTGCCCCACATATCCTCGATGATCGCGGCCAGCGCCATCTGATGCCAGGGGTTTTCCGGCGTCAAATTGTTGGCGTTGTGGCGCAGCCAATCGAGCTTGAAACGGTCGCCCAGCATAAAATAGGTCTGGCCGATATCCGATACCGGCCGCTTCGCCATGTTGGCGATCTTGACGATGTCGCAGGTCGTCGAGAGCGCCTTGAGCTGGCTGACCTGCATGGCCAATTTCTTGGGAACGCCGGGCCGCGCGAAACGGGCCGCGCGCTCGCGCGTCTCGTCCAATTGATCCGCCGCCAGCAGGCTTTCGAGACTTTCCCGCAGAATCTGAACACCCGGACGGTATTCGTCGATGTGTTTCTTGATGTCCAGCGGATGATCGCCATTGCGCAGGAACCAGTGGGTCATCCGGTCGAGCGTGCGGCCGGTTTCCGATAGCATCTGGATCTGCGCCTTGGCCGCCGTCTTGTTGTCGAGCATTTCGATCTCACGCCACAACGGCGGCAACTCGAAGACCCCGCGAACGATGGTGTAGGCGCGTGCGATGTCGGCCACCGACCGACCAGTGCGGTCGCGCATTTCATTGATAAAGGTGGGACCGACGCGGTTGATCATCGAGTTCGTCACCACCGTGGCGATGATCTCGCGGCGCAGCCGGTGCCGCTCGATCGCCTGTGCGTGATTTTTTTGCAGCGGCTTCGGGAAATACCGCGTGAGGTCGTCGCCCAGCATCGGATCGTCCGGCAAGTCCGACCCGAGCAGCCGCTCGTAATTGACGTTCTTCGAATAGGCCAGCAGCACCGACAGTTCGGGCCGGGTCAACCCTTGCCGGGCCGCCTGGCGTTCGGCGATTTCCTCGTCATCGGGCAAAAATTCGATCTGCCGGTTCAACAAATCGGCGCGCTCCAGCGCGCGCATCATGCGCTGCTGCTGATCCAGCACGCGATACGATCGCGCCTGTGTCACCGACAGCGCCTGACTCTGCTGATAATTGCTGCGCAGCACCAGTGCCGCGACCTCGTTGGTCATCTTGGCGAGCAGGCTGTCGCGCTGCTTCATGGTCATGTCGCCGCGCTGCACCACGTCACCCAGCGCGATCTTGATGTTGACCTCGTGATCCGAGCAATCGACGCCGGCGGAATTGTCGATCGAATCGGTATTGATGCAGCCGCCCTTGCGCGCGAACTCGATGCGGCCGAGCTGGGTGGCGCCGAGATTGGCGCCCTCGCCGACCACCTTGCAGCGCAGCGCGCCGCCATCGACACGGACCGAATCGTTCGCCCGGTCGCCGGCAGCGGCGTGGCTCTCGGTCGACGCCTTGATGTAGGTGCCGATGCCGCCGAACCACAGCAGATCGATCTGCGCCAGCAGCATCGCGTGGATCAATTCGCCCGGCGTCATTTCGTCCGCGGTAATCTCGAACAGCGTTTGCATTTCGGGCGAGATTTTTATCGACTTTGCGTTGCGCTCGAAGATCCCACCACCCTTGGAAATCAGGCTGGCATCATAGTCGCCCCAGCCCTTCGCCAAGTCGAACAGTCGCCGGCGTTCGGCAAAGGTCTTGGCCGGGTCGGGATCGGGATCGACGACGATATGCAGATGGTTGAAGGCGCCGACCAGCTGGATGTGTTTCGACAGCAACATGCCGTTGCCGAAGACGTCGCCCGACATATCGCCGCAGCCGACCACCGTGAAATTCTCGCTCTGGATATCGCGTCCCATTTCGCGGAAATGGCGCTTTACCGATTCCCACGCGCCGCGGGCGGTGAT
>CAYYBI010000306.1:0-16371 GCA_964469835.1 uncultured Rhodospirillaceae bacterium | reverse complement strand
TATCGCCGCCATGCTGTTCATGGCGATATTCGCACCCCTGATCTCGCCGCATTCGCCAATCGACCAATCGCTCCCGGAAAAGCTTATACCCCCGGTCTGGGAAGAAGGCGGGACGGCAAAATACATCCTCGGCACCGATATATTCGGCCGCGACGTCCTCAGCCGGCTGTTTTATGGCGCCAGGGTGAGCATGATCGTGACCGCACTCGCACTTTTGGTGGGCGGCGGTGTGGGGCTGGCGATCGGAATCGTCTCCGGCTATGTCGGCGGCCGCCTGGACAGTCTGCTCATGCGCATCGTCGATGCGGCCCTCGCCTTCCCCACCATTCTATTCGCCTTGCTGCTGGCGGTGACCATGGGCCAGGGCCTGCAAACCATCGTCATCGCCATCAGCCTGCTGCTTTGGGCGCGATTCGCCCGGGTGGTGCGCGGCGAGGTGCTGGCCGTGAAAGGACGGGACTTCGTCGCGTTGGCCAGGGTGCACGGATGTTCGCCGCTGCGCATCATGGCGACCCATATCCTGCCGAACGTGTTGAATACCTTCATGGTGCTGCTGACGCTGCATGTCGGCGTGGTGATCGTGGCCGAAGCCTCGCTCAGTTTCCTCGGCGCCGGGGTTCCACCGCCGACCCCATCCTGGGGACTGATGGTCGCCGAGGGCCGCGGCAAAATTTCCAGCGCCTGGTGGCTGTCGCTGATCCCGGGCATCGCCATTACCCTGGTCGTGCTTGCCTTTAACCTGTTCGGCGATTGGCTCCGGGACCGCCTCGACCCCAAATTGCGGCAACTGTGATGAACCGAATTATCGACGAAAAGCCGTACGGAGGGCGATCATGAGTGGAGAGGTCGTTCTCGACGTGCGCGATCTGCACACGCATTTCTTTTTGCGCCGCGGCGTGGTGAAAGCCGTCGACGGGGTCAGTTTTTCGCTGCGGCGGGGAGAGGTGCTGGGCCTGGTCGGGGAGTCGGCCTGCGGAAAAAGCGTAACGGCCCTGTCGCTGCTGCGGTTGCTGCCGCAAGGGGCGGCGCGCACGGTGCACGGACAGGTGTTGTTGGATGGTGAAGATCTGCTGACCAAGAGCGACAGGGAAATGCGCCGAATTCGCGGCCGCAAGATCGCTATGATCCTGCAAGATCCGCAAACCTCCCTGAACCCGGTGTTCACGATCGGCAATCAACTTCGCGAGGCGATAGCCAAGCATTTCGAGGGTCCGGCGGACACTGTATTTCAACGGGCCGTCGAGGCATTGCGCAAGGTCAAGCTGGCCGCGCCGGAACAACGGATACACCAGTATCCGCACCAATTGAGCGGCGGCATGAAGCAGCGGGTGGTGGGCGCCATCGCGATCAGTTGCGAACCCCAGGTGATGATCGCGGACGAGCCCACGACGGCCCTCGATGTGACGATTCAGTTGCAGTACCTGCAATTGCTCAAGGAGCTCCAGAAAGACTTCGATATGGCGATCCTGTTCATCACGCACGACTTCGGCGTCGTCGCAAAAATGTGCGACCGTGTCGCCGTCATGTACGCCGGGCGCATCGTCGAGAGCGGACCGGTACGCGAAGTATTCAACAATCCCGCCCACCCCTATACCCAGGCGCTGATCGCCTCCGTGCCCAAGATGAAGGTGCAAGTGGACCGCCTGCACACGATCGAAGGCCAGCCGCCGGAGTTCTCCGACCTGCCGGAAGGCTGCCGTTTCGCACCGCGGTGTCCGCACGCCGACGATCGTTGCCAAGCGGCCTATCCCGCGACCTATACCGTCGGCAGTGAGCACACGGCGGCTTGCTGGAAACTGGAGGAACCCGCATGACGGAGCCCTTGCTGCGTGTCGCAGGTCTGTCCAAACACTTCCCTTACACGAAGGGCATCCTGTTCTCGAAAACCATCGGTCATGTGAAAGCGGTCGACGGAGTCGACTTTTCGATCGGATCGGGAGAGACGCTGGGGCTGGTCGGAGAATCAGGGTGCGGCAAGACGACGACGTCCCGGCTGATTCTCCATCTGGAACAACCGACGAGCGGCCACGTTCTGCTGCAAGGCAACCCCATCCACAATATTCAGGGCGAGGCGCTGCGCGAGTACCGGTCCCGCGTGCAGGCGGTCTTCCAGGATCCGTGGTCGTCGCTCAATCCCCGAATGACGGTCGGCAAGATCATCGCCGAATCCCTGGTCGTCAACAAATGGGGGAACAACCGCGAGATCGCGGAACGCGTTGCGGATTTGCTGCTCCAGGTCGGCCTGCGGGCAGAACATGCCCAACAGTATCCGCACGAGTTCAGCGGCGGCCAGCGTCAGCGCGTTGCCCTGGCCAGCGCGCTCGCGTCGGAACCAAAACTCATCGTGCTCGACGAACCTGTTTCCGCTTTGGACGTCTCCATCCGGGCGCAAATCCTGAATCTACTCAAAGACATCCAAAAGCGCGAAAATGTCGCCTACCTGTTGATCGCGCACAACTTGGCGACGGTTCGGCACATGGCGCATCAAACCGCCGTGATGTATCTCGGGCGCATCGTCGAATACGCAGCCACTGAAGATTTATTCGAAAAGATTTTGCATCCCTATACCAAGGCGCTCTTCTCGGCGGTCCTCCCGGATAATCCCGATTTGCAGGATGACGAAATCGTGCTGACGGGAGAGGTGCCATCGCCGCTCGATCCGCCCAGCGGCTGCCAGTTCCATACCCGATGCCCATTCGCCAAGCCGGAGTGCGCGACCCAGGATCCTCCCTTGCGCGAGGTGGCCCCCGGTCATTTGGTTTCCTGCCACCTGTATACCGACTAAACCGCGTGTACTGGACGCTGCGACGACCGCCCCGGATGATCGGCCCATTTCCCTGTATGTCCGATTTGTCGATGACTGGCGCAAGCGAGCCCGGCCGAAAATTACTGTTCGCCAACCTCGCGCCGGATGATCGCGGCACCCTCGACCAGCGCCTTCAGCTTGCCGAATGCCACGTCGCGCGGCAGGTATTTCATGCCGCAATCGGGTGCGGCGACCAGCCGGTCCGGCGAAATGTGGCGAAGCGCGCCGCGCAGCCGTTCGGCGACCAGGGCGGGCGTTTCGACGTCGTTCGTGCCCAGGCTGATGACCCCGAACAAAATGGTCTTGCTCGGCAGGCGTTCCAGGATGGCCGGGTCCAATTCGGGCTGCGCCGCTTCGATCGAGATCGCGCCGGCGCAACATCGGTCGAGCTGCGGCAGGAAGGAATATCCCTCCGGCTTTTCCTTCACCACATAGGCATAACCAAAACAGAGATGCACGATGGTGGACCCTGGAATGCCGTCGAGCGCCCGGTCGATTGCGGCGACACCGAACCGGTCGGCCTCCTCCGGGTTCGCCTGCATATAGGGCTCGTCGATCTGGATGACATCGGCACCGGCGCTTTTCAAATCCCGCACTTCTTCGTTCAGCGCCGCGGCATAGGCCGCGATCAGCGCTTCCTGGTCGCCGTAATGTTCATCGAGCGCCAGCTTTGCCATGGTGAAGGCGCCGGGGATGGTGATCTTGATCGGCCGGTCCGTATGCGCCCGCAGGAATTCCACGTCCCGCACCTGGACCGGGCGGGTCCGCCGGACCGGCCCGACAACGCGCGGCACCGGCGTCGGCTTGCCCCGCCGGTTCGGCACTTCGGCCGGATTGTCGAGATCGATGCCCTCGAGGGCGTTGGCGAAACGGTTGAAGTAGCTTTCCCGGCGGATCTCGCCATCGGTGACGATGTCGATGCCGGCCCGTTCCTGATCGTTAATCGCCGTCAGCGTGGCGTCGTCCTGGGCTTCCGCGAGATGCGCTTCCGGCACCCGCCAGACATCGCGCATGCGCACTCGCGGCGGGCCGCTGCCCAAGAGCACCGCCTTGTCCACGAGCCAGTCGGGCTGCGGGTAGCTGCCGACCAGCGTCGTGGGAATCAAGGCGTCGGTCATCCGACGATCAATCGTCGCTCAAGCGTTCTTGCGCTCTACGTATCCGTTGGGATCGCGGCTGGCGAGCTTGCTCGGGTCCGAGCCGGGGCGCTCCGACGGTTTCCCGAACTGCATCGCCAGGACTTCCGCACCTTCGCTTCCGGCGGTCAGCGTCGGCGCCGCCTCACCCGCGTCAACGCGGATCAGCGAGTTGCTCGGCAGCTCCTTGCCGTCCTGGATCAGCGATCCGCTGCAAATCAGGTAATATTGACCGTTGTGGTCGGCCACAATGCCATCGGCCGTCGCACCCGCACCCATCCGGATGCCGACCGTCCAAACACCGTCATCCTGCGGCGTCATCAATTCTTCGCGAATTGTCTCGTTCGCCTTCACCTTCACGCTGCCCAGGTCGAAGATGCCTTCGATATTGCGGCCGGCACGGCAGGGCATATTGTGCTTGTTGCCCGGCATCGCCCAATGGCCGCCGCTCGAAACATTGCGCAGCGTGAAAAACGAGATGCCGTCGTCGCGTCCGACGATCGGTCCGTACGGCGTGAAGGCGTCGGCATACTGGAACGTGATCGGCCGGACTTCCTTTTTACCGATGCGGCCATCGCCCGCGACGATAACCTGGAACTGATCCACATCGTGGAAATGCGGTTCGACCCGCGCGCCCGCGTAGGGCCGCACAACCAGAAAGGCCTGCGCCTTATCGTCGATCAGGCCGGGGGCACCGACGTAGTTGTGCCGGGCACCGACTCCAGCCGGGCGTTCGACTACCTTGATTTCAGCTTCCGAAGTGGCAACTGCTTGCATGGGGATCTTCCTCTCTCTCGCCGAGGCGGTGAATTTCGTAGCGTATTCTAGTCCGCTCGGGCGCGGTTGTCTTGTCTTCAACCCCGCGCCTTTCGGGCTATTCTTTCCGGGCCGTTAACCATCAAGCCCGGCCAGAAGCTTCGGCGGCGATATGGGCAAATCCGCAAAGCGATGGCCGGTGGCGTTCCGGATCGCGTTGGCGACCGCCGCCAGCGGCGGTGCGATCGGCACCTCGCCCACACCGCGCACGCCGAAGGGATGCATGTCGCTCGGCACTTCGACGATGACCGTATCGATCATCGGCAGGTCCGAGGCGACCGGAATGCGATAGTCCAGGAATCCCGGATTTTCGAGCTGCCCGTCGTCATTGTAAATGTACTCTTCGTTGAGCGCCCAACCGACGCCCTGCGCGACGCCGCCCTGCATCTGGCCCTCGACATAGTCGGGATGGATCGCCCGGCCCGCGTCCTGGATTGCCGTATAGCGAAGGATGGTGACACGTCCGGTCTCCGGATCGACTTCCAGGTCGCAGATATGCGTGCCGAAACCCGGTCCCGCCCCCTGCACATTGGCCGATTTGCTGGCGTTGATCGGGCCCCCCGTAGACCCCGCCTTGCCGGCAAGGTCGGAGAGGCTCATCGGCTCGAAATCACCCGCATTGGGGCCGGCCGGCCGTGCTTGGCCGTCTTCCCAGATGACCGCGTCAACATCGATATCCCAGATCTTCGCCGCGCGCTCGCGCAACTGCTGGATCACCGACCGCGCCGCTTCGATCACCATCGAGCCCGCCGCGAAGGTCACGCGGCTGCCGCCGGTTACGGCACTGAAGCCGATCGAATCCGTATCCGCCACCAGCGCCTGCACCTGGCTGACGTCCACACCCAGAACCTCCGCCGCCATGTTCACCATGGAGGCGCGCGAGCCACCGATATCCGGATTGCCGGTGGTCACCGTAACGGTGCCGTCTTCGTTGACCCGGACTTCGGCGCTCGCCTCGCCGCCGACGTTGAACCAGAAGCCGGACGCCACGCCGCGGCCCTGATTGGGGCCGAGCGGCGCAGAATATTGCGGATGCCGTTTCGCCGCCTCCAGGGTTTCCTTAAACCCGATCTTGCGGAAGGTCGGGCCATAGGCCGCCCGTGTTCCTTCGACCGCCGCGTTCTTCAGGCGCAGCTCCAGCGGGTCCATGCCCAGCTCCGCCGCCAGATCGTCGAGCATGCTTTCGACCGAAAACGCCGCGATCGGCGAACCGGGCGCGCGATAGGAATTGCTCTTCGGGCGGTTCATGACAACGTCGTAGCCGACCGATTCCACGTTCTCGATATCATAGGGCGCGAAGGTACAGCTCGCGGCCTGGCGCACCGGCGAGCCGGGAAAGGCGCCCGCCTGGAAGCGGAGAATCGACTGGGCGGCCGTGATGCGGCCATCCTTGGTCGCGCCGATCTTGACCGTGTTCGCCGAGCCGGAGGTCGGCCCGGTGGCCCGGAAGACTTCTTCGCGGGTCATCACCATCTTGACCGGCCGGCCGGAAATTTTCGAAAGCGCCAGCGCCAGCGGCTCCAGATAGACGATCGTCTTGCCGCCGAAGCCGCCGCCGATTTCCGCCGGTATGGCCTTCACCGAGGAAATGTTCATGCCGGCCAGACGGGCGCTGACGTTGCGCACCATGAACTGGCCCTGGCTGCTGCTCCAGATCGTCGCCTTGCCGTCCGGCGCAATGCTTACCACCGCCGCATGGGGCTCGAGATAGGCCTGGTGCACGGGCTTGGTGGTGAATTCGCGCTCGACGATCACATCCGCTTCCGCGAAGCCCGTCTCGAGATCGCCGATCGCGAATTCGAACCGCTTGGCCACGTTCGACGGCTTTGTCGGTTTCGGCTCGACACCGTCCGTATAGAGGAAATCGTGCAGCACGGGCGCGTCCGGCTTCATTGCCTCCTGCACGTCGATGACGTGCGGCAGCACCTCGTACTTCACCTCGATCAGTTTGAGCGCCTCTTTGGCGATTCGGGCGGAGGTCGCGGCGACCGCGGCGACCGCATGGCCCGCATACAGCACCTTTTCGCGCGCCAGCACGTTGCGGCTGGTAAAGCGCAGATCGTGCGGGCCGGCCATGGCGGGCGTGTCGATGGGAAAGTCCGCCAGATCCGCGTTGCTGATGGCCGCCTTGACGCCCGGCAGCGCCCTGGCCTTCTCAAGATCGATGGAAACGATCCGCGCGTGCGGATGCGGACTGCGCAACACCTTGCCGACCAGCATGTTCGGCAACTTGAAATCAGCGCCGAAGGCGGCGCGCCCCATGACCTTATCGGCACCATCGGGACGGATCGTGTTGTGGCCAATCCAGCGATATTCGGTTTTCTCTGCGGACATGTATGGTGTCTTTCGTTCTGGTGCGTTGATCGCGAGCGGTTTGGAAGGATTTATCGCGGGACGGCCCGCGCCGGTCAATCATAACCGAGTTTCGTCATGAATACACAACCCTTCATCGTCCCGGCCGAACGGGCTCGTCCCATTGCCAAGCGCCCCATGAGCCTTCAAAGTCACAGCCCAACGCAACGCAGGTTGATGGACGCATGATACTGGGAATCGAGGTCGGCGGCACCTTCACGGACTTCGTCATGGTCGACGAAGAGGGCCGGCTCGCGGTTCACAAGCTGCCGTCCACGCCGGCCGATCCAAGCGTCGCCGCGGTCGACGGATTCCAGGAAATCATCGAGAAAACAGGCATCCCGCCCGCGTCGGTGAACGAGCTGCTGCACGGCTCGACCATTGCGGCAAACGCGCTGATCCAGCGGCGGGGCGCCCCGGTCGCGCTGCTGACAACCCGGGGTTTCCAGGACGTTTTGTTCATCCAGCGCCAGGACAAGTCGGTGGTGTACGACATGTTCTACCGCAAGCCCGAGCCGCTGATCACCCGCGACACGGTATTTGAGATCGACGAGCGCATGGCCGCCGACGGCGCGGTGGTTCGCGAAATCGATACCGCGGCGGCAACGGCCCTGATCGACGATTTGGTGGCCCGGCACGACATAGAATCCATTGCGGTCTGCCTGCTGCATGCTTACGCGAATCCGGCGCACGAGCAGGCCCTGGCGGCGCTCATCGCCGACCGGCATCCTCAAATCCGGGTCTCGCTCTCCTCCGATATTTCGCCCGAACACCGGGAATACGAGCGCACCAGCACAACCGTGATCGACGCCTATATCGGCCCGGCGGTCGACACCTACCTGACCCGGTTCGGCGAGCGCATGGGCGCGGTCGGCTATCGCGGCACGCCGCTCATCATGCAATCGAACGGCGGGGTGGTGCCGCTGCAATCCGCGCGCAGCCGGGCAGCCAACATGTTCGTCTCCGGCCCCGCCGCCGCGGTCACCGGCGCGGCCGAGGTGGCCCGCGACGCGGGCATCGCCGACATCATCTCGGTCGATGTCGGCGGCACGAGTTGCGACGTCTGCCTGATCACCGGCGGTCTGCCGCAAACCACCGTCAAGGGCACGGCCGAATTCAGCATCGACGGATTGCCGCTCAACGTCGTGATGACCGACATCGTGACGATCGGCGCCGGCGGCGGCAGCCTCGCCCGTGTCGATAGCGGCGGCATGCTGCAGGTGGGACCGGAAAGCGCCGGCGCCGACCCCGGCCCCGCATGCTACGGCAAGGGCGGCGACACCTTTGCGCTGACCGACGCGATGCTGCTGCTGGGGCTGCTCGATCCGGCGGTTCCGTTGCCGGGCAACATCGTCCTCGATCCCGGCCGCGCCGCGGCGTCGGCCGCACCGTTGTGCGCCCGGTTCGAACTAGAACCGGTGGCCCTGGCCGAGCGCGTCTACCGCATTGCGATCTCGAACATGGCGCAGGCGCTCCGGCGGGTCAGCGTGAAACGCGGCTACGACCCGCGCGGCTATGCGCTGCTGCCCTGCGGCGGCGCGGGACCGCTGATCGCCGCCCCCTTGGCGGAAGAAGTCGGCATCGACCGGGTGCTGATTCCGCCGCATCCCGGCATCTTCTCCGCCTACGGCCTGGCCGTCGCCGACGTGCGGATCGATTACGTGCGCGCCGACGGCGCGGTCCGGGTGGCCGCGCTCTCGACCGAAGACTTTCAGGCACGGATCGCGGAACTGCGGGATCGCGCCGAAGCGGAGTTCACCGCGCTCGGCCACGCGCCGGGCGACCTCATCCTCGATTTCAGCGTCGATGCCCGCTATGTCGGTCAAGGCTATGAGTTGCGCGTGCCGATCGATCCGGCGGCGGTGGACCAGGGCGGCGTGGCAATCCTGACCGACCGTTTCCACACCCTGCACCACCAGCAATATGGCCACAGCTTTGAAACCGCGCCGGTCGAAGCGATCTCGTTTCGTTTGGTGGCGCGCTGCCCGAGACCGGCGCAGGTGATCGAGCGGCGCGCGCGCGACGAACCGGCCGGCGGCGGGATCCGGACCGTGGCTTTGCCCGGCGCCAGCGGCGACTACCCCGTTCTTGGCCGCAGCGGCCTTGCGGCCGGATACCGGGGCGACGGCCCCGTCATTCTCATGGAGCCCACGACTAGTACCCTGGTGCCGCCGGGCTGGCGGTACGAAGCGCTGGATTCGGGCGCCATCCTGCTCAGCCGGAGTACGTCATGACCCAGATCGACCCTGCCGATTTCAACGTGCTGTCGGGCGCGTTCAAGTCGATTGCCGAAGAGATGGGCGACATCATGCTGCGCGCCGCCTATTCCTCGATCGTGCGCGAAGCCAAGGATTGCTCGACCTGCGTGATGGATGCGGATGCCCGCACGGTGGCTCAGGCGGAGGCGATCCCGGTGCATATGAATTCGCTCGCCGCCGCCGTGCCCTCCATCCGCAAGAAATACGATCTCGCCGCGGTGCGGCCGACCGACGCCTTCGTCACGAATAATCCTTACGAAAACGGGCAGCACCTCAACGACATCATCTTCCTGTTGCCGGTTTTTCATGAGGATACGCTGGTCGCGTTTACCGGCAGCATCTGCCACCACCTCGAAGTCGGCGGCGCAGTTGCCGGATCGAATGCCGACGCGACCGAGATTTTTCAGGAAGGCATCATCCTGCCGACCATGCGCATCGATATCGAGCGCGACCTCGGCGACGGCCCGGTGGAGCAATTCATCGCCGCCAATGTCCGCCTGCCGGAAATCGTGATCGGCGACTTTCATGCCCAGATTTCCGCCGTGCTGCGCGGGCGCACTTTGATGCAGGAATTGTTCGACCGGTACGGCCGGGACCTGATCTGGCGCTGCATGGCGGAACTCCAGGACTACTCGGAGCGCATGCTGCGGGCCTCGATATCCGCCCTGCCCGACGGTGAGTTCTTCGGCGAGGACAGGCTCGACGGTCGGACCCTCGACTCCCCGCAGCCGGTAATTCGGGCCCGCGTCGTGATCGATGGCGACAATGCCCTGGTTGATATGTCGGAAAGTGACGATCAGATCTCATGGCCGGTCAACAACCCGGTCGCCTCGACCCATTCGGCCGTGATGACAGTGTTCGGCCAGCTCGCCGGGACGGGCGTGCCGACCAATGACGGTATCTACCGGCCGATCGACATCGTCACCCGCAAAGGGTCCGTGCTCGACCCGCATCATCCGGCGCCGGTGCGGGGCCGGATGTCGGCGGCCTATCGCACCGCCTCGGCCGTCAAGCGCGCGCTGGCCGAAGCCGCGCCGGAACTGTTCTCCGCCGCCGGTGCCGACACCACCAACACGATCACCATGAGCCATCGTGGCGGCGACGGCTATCAGATGTTCGCCGAGATCATCATGGGCGGCAACGGCGCCGGGCCGGACAATGACGGCGCCGAGGTGGTGGCCCAGATGCTGTCGAATACGGGCAATACGCCGGTCGAGGCGATCGAGATGGACAATGACTTCGTCCGCATCGAGGAATACGCCCTGATCCCGGATTCCGGTGGCGCCGGCCGCCAACGGGGCGGCCTTGGGGTGCGGCGCGAATACACGATCCTCAAGGACGGCGTGCTGATTTCAACCAACAGCGACCGCCACAACACCGCACCCTGGGGCCTCGCCAAGGGCCGCGACGGCAACCTTGCCGCCTTCACCTTGATCCGCGACGGCAAGGAAACGCGCGTCCCCGGCGCCTCCAACATCGAATGCAATCAGGGCGACCGCTTCCGCATCCAGATACCGGGCGGCGGCGGCTATGGCGATCCCGCGACGCGCGATCCGGCGGCCGTGCTCGACGATGTGCGCTGCGGGCGCATCAGCAAGCGGGCAGCACAGGACGCATATGGCGTCAGCGTCGACGCGCTGACCGAACAGGCGGCCGAATAACCACCACGCAAAAAAAGGATAGCGAACGATGGCGACATACCTATTGGTGCACGGCTCGTTTCAGGGGGCCTGGATCTGGCAACCGACGGTCAAACTGTTGCGCGCGGCAGGCCACACCGTCTACGCGCCGACGCTGGACGGATGCGCCGAACGCAAGGGGGCCGTCCGCGCGGGCATCACGGTCACCTCGGTGGCGCAGGAATTGGCGGAAATGCTTTTCTACGAGGATCTGCACGACGTCATCGTCGCCGGCACCAGTTCGGGCGGCCTCGTCGCCCAGAAATTGGCAGTGCTCGCGCGTGACCGGATCAAACATCTGGTTTTCCTGGACGCCTTGGTGCCGCAACCGGGCGAAAGCGTCAGCGACATCGTCGAGCGCCGCCCCGGCGCCGCGCCCTATCCCAGCACCGACTTCACCCGGGCGCCGATGCGCGACCAATTCGAGAACGGCCTGTTCTCCGAACTGACGGGGCAGCTCAAGGATTTTGCGCTCGACCGCGTGACGCCGCACCCCATCGGCCTGTCGGATGCAGCCCCGGGCGAATTGGACGATTTCTGGCAGCAGGATTGGAAGGCCACGGTGATCTACTGCACCGAGAGCCCCAACCCGCCGGAATCGCATCAGCGCCGAACCGCCGAGCGCCTCGGCGCCGATTGGCTGGTGTTAGAGGCCGGGCACTTCCCGATGCTGACCGACCCGGCGGAAACCGCGAAATTGTTGCAGGCGTGACGGCGCGTCCCGCCCGATAGCAGCTGCCGGAGCGTATGGATGGCGGAGATCGTAGGATGCGATGTCGGCGGTACCTTTACCGACCTGATCCTGCTGGATGAGCAAAGCGGAAACGTCCGCATCGCAAAGGTGCCGTCAACGACGGACAATCAGGCGTTCGGCTTTCTCTCCGCGCTGGATGCGGCGCAAGCGGAGCTGACCCGGGTCGACCTCATCGTGCATGGCACGACGACGACCACGAACGCGCTGTTGGAACGCAAGATCGCCCCATGCGGCCTGATCACGACCCGCGGATTCCGCGATGTGCTGGAACTCGGGCGGCGCACGCGCCCCAATCCGTATGGCATGCTGGGGCGGTTCGATCCGCTGATTACCCGCGAATACCGGCTGGAGGTCGAAGAGCGGATGGATGCGCGGGGCGATGTGCTTCGGCCGCTCGACGAGGACGGCGTGCGGCGCGCCGCCGAACGGCTGCGCGATTTAGGCTGCGAAAGCCTGGTCATTCATTTCCTGCATGCCTATGCCAATCCCGCCCATGAACGCCGCGCGGGCGAAATCGCGGCGCAGGTCTGGCCGAACGATCATATTACGCTCGGCAGCGATATCCTGGCCGAATACCGCGAATTCGAGCGGGCCGTCGCCGCGGCGGTCAACGCCGCGATCCAGCCGGTGCTCGGGCGCTATGTTTCCCGGCTGACCGACGAGCTGGGCCAGCGCGGCTACGCGCGCGACCTGCTGGTCATGCAAGGCAATGGCGGCACCGTATCGTCGCGCATCGTGACCGAAACCGCGGTGAACACGGTGATGTCGGGACCGGCCTCCGGCGTGATCGCGGCCGCCTATACCGCCGGGCGAAGCGGCTATCCGAATGTGATCACCTACGACATGGGCGGCACCTCGTCCGATGTCGGCCTGATCCAGGGCGGCATTCCCGAGGTGACTTCGGAGCGCGAACTGGAATACGGCATGCCGATCCACCTGCCCATGATCGACGTGCATTCTATCGGGGCCGGCGGCGGCAGCATCGCCTTCGTCGACGATGCGGGGATCCTGCAGGTCGGCCCGCAATCGGCCGGCGCCACGCCCGGCCCGATTTGTTACGGCCGCGGCGGCACCGAGCCGACCATTACCGACGCCAACCTGGTGCTGGGCCGGCTCAACCCCGAGACCCTGCTGGCGGTCGACGAAAATTTGTCGATCGATCATGTGAAAGACCGCATCGCCGATTGTATCGGCGAACCGCTCGGTCTCGATGCGGTTCAGGCCGCGGCGGCGATCCTGCAGATCGGCAACAACCGCATGGCCGGCGCGGTCCGCATGGTCAGCCTGGCGCGCGGCTACGACCCCCGCGACTTTGCGCTGTTTGCGTTTGGCGGCGCCGGTCCGCTGCATGCGGTGGCGCTGGCCCGGGAACTGGCCATCCCGAAGGTGCTGATCCCGGCGCGCCCCGGCATCACGAACGCGATCGGATGCGCCGTCGCCGATTTGCGGCACGACTATGTCAATTCGATTAACCGGCCGCTGCACGAATTGGATATGGCGCAGGTGCAGGCGATCTTCGAGGCGCAGATCGACGAAGGCCGTCGGTTGCTGAAACGCGAAGCCATCGACATCGACGAGCTCGTCCTGGTGCACACGGCCGAGATGCAGTTTCAGGGCCAGTCCCACATGCTGAAAGTGGCGATCCCGGACATCGCCCTCACCCGCGCGAAATTGCAGGCCGCCTTCGACGACGCCTACTTCAACCGGTTCGCCCTTCGGCTGCCGGAAATAAACGCGGTCCTGGTGACGGTGCACACGGGTGTCATCGGCCGCCGCGAGGGCATTTCGCTGTCGAGCCTGATGGACGAGCGCCGACGAGCGCCGACGCCGGCGGCGGCGCAAATCGGCACGCGGCCGGTCTGGTTCGAAAGCGGTTGGGTGGAAACGCCGATCTACGCGCGCGAGAAGTTGCCATTGTCGGCAAACTTCCAAGGCCCGGCAGTGATCGAACAGATGGACACCACCATCGTCGTCGAGCCCGATGATGTTGCGGAGGTGGACGAAGTGGGAAACCTGGTAATTTCCGTTCCATCCGCCTGGAAACATTAAGAGGGAGACCGTTACAGGATGCAGAACGTCGATCCGGTGACCCTGGCGGTCATTCAGAACAGCCTGCAACAGGTCTGCAACGAGATGGACCTGGCGTTCGAGCGCAGCGCGTTCAGCCCGGTGATATCTGAAGCCCGCGACCGTTCCGACGGGATCTATCACCGCGACGATGGCGCGCTTATCGCGCAAGGCGAGCTTGGCCTGCCGATTTTCGTCGGCACCATGCAGGATTCGACCCGTGCCGTCGTCGAACGCGCCAAGGATCCGCGTCCGGGCGACGTCTACATCGTCAACGATCCCTATCTCGGCGGCACCCATCTCATGGATGTGCGCATGTCGACGCCGTTCTTCCATGACGGCGAACTGTTTTGCTGGCTGTCGAATACCGGCCATTGGCGGGACACCGGCGGCATGGTGCCCGGCGGCTTCGCCGCCAATGCGACGGAGGTGGAACAGGAAGGCCTGCGCATACCGCCGGTGAAATTCATCAAGGCCGGCAAGATGGACGAGGAAATCCTCAGCATCATCATGTCCAACATCCGCGTCGCCGACGAAACCTATGGCGACATCATGGCGCAGGCCGCCGCCTTGACCGTTGGCGAAAAACGCTTAACCGCGCTGCTGGACCGCTATGGCGTGCCGACGGTGGAGGCGGCCATTACCGAGATGCGCGCCCGGGCGGCGCAGTTGATGCGCGCCAAGATCGCGCAGATCCCCGACGGCGTCTACGCGGCCGAATCCTGGGTGGATTCCGACGGGGTGGTGAACGAGCCGCTGCGCATCGCGCTGCGCATCGAGAAGAAAGATACGGAGCTGCATTTCGACTTCGACGGCACCAGCCCCCCTTGCAAGGGACCGATGAATGCGGTCATCGCCACCACCAAATCGTCGATCTATCTGGCGATCAAGCACATCTTCCCCGACGTGCCGATCAATGCGGGCATGTTCGAGCCGCTGCACATCAAGGAGCCGAAGGGCACGTTTCTCTATGCCGAATATCCGCGGCCGGTTTCCGGCTGTGCCGCAGAGGTGAGCCAGCGCATCGCCGAAGCCGTCTTCCTGTGCATGACGCAAGCGATCCCCGATATCCTGTTCGCCGCGCCGGCCGGCACCGTCAGCAATTTTGCGATCGGCGGTTTCGACAACGCGAAAAAGAAACCTTTCGTCCTGTACCTGTTCACCGGCGGCGGCTATGGCGGCAGCCTCAATGACGACGGGCTGAGCAATGGCTGCTCGACCATCGGGATTTCCAAGATGCCGCCCGTGGAGGTCATGGAACAGCGCTATCCCGTAGTTTTCGACCAATTCCAGTTGCATGAGGATTCCGGCGGCGCCGGCGAACACCGGGGCGGCTTCGGCATTCAATACAGCCTGCGCATGCGCGACAGCACGGGCACCGCCGCGTTCCTGATGGACCATGGCCGTTTCGGCCCGCCGGGCGTACTGGGCGGCGCCGACGGTGCATGCAATGCCATCCGGGTGCACCGCAACGGCGAGGTCTATACACCGCCGCATCTCTCGAAGGACCAGGGAGTCGAACTGGGAGACGACGATTTCGTCGTCATATCGACGCCCGGCGGTGGCGGCTACGGCAACGCGTTCAAGCGGTCGCCACAACGCGTCGCCGACGACGTGCGGCGCGGTTATTACTCGGCCGAGATGGCGCGCCAGCGTTACGGTGTTGCGCTCACCGCGAATAACGAGGTCGACACGGCCGCCACCGAACGCCTGCGCCAGACAGCGACGTGATCAGCGTGCCTTGGCTATACGCGCCCGAGCGTCATGGCATCGCTTCGGTAGGACACCGACCGACGCATCTTATGAATTCGACGCGGCACCGGGCTCCACATGCGCGCCGTCGACACTATCGTCGACCGCCGTGCCCTGAATGCCGTGGGTCATGTCCTTGGCCACGAAGAAATAGGCATCCTCCTCTGGCAGCGCCACGGTGGAATGGACCACGTTCGGCGGAAAATAGAGCAGGGTTCCCGGCCCGACGATGCTTTCCTGGCCGTCCACGGTGACGCGCATTCGGCCTTGCACCACATAGTTCCATTGCTCGTTGGGGTGGGTGTGCGGCCGGGCGCCCGTGCCCTTCTCCTTGCGCATCAGACCGACCATAGTCCGTTGCCCGTCGACGACCGGGCCGACCGCCGAGGAATAACGTTCGCCCGTCTTGATTCCGTCCATATCCATCAAGCGGAAGATGAAATTGCCGTCACCGCCCTTGACGGCCCCTTCATTCAATGTCTTTGCGTCAGGCTTGCTCATCGTCTTCTCCCAATTGGTTCATCACTGTACGGCGGCGCAATTAAGCCGGGTTGCCCGCCTCGGCGACCCCGTCGATGACAAAGGCGTCAAAGCTCTGCTGAAGATCTTCCGGCGCCAGGCCTTGAGTGATCAGGATGATGCGGGACCCGCGCGCGCCGTCGGGCCATTCGGCCAGCATGCGGGGTGGGCTGAAGCTATTACCGACGGCCTGGACGACGACCGGGCGATCCTCGCCCGCCACTTCGACGAT
>CAYYBI010000305.1:0-8718 GCA_964469835.1 uncultured Rhodospirillaceae bacterium | reverse complement strand
AGGACGCGATCGAGTACATGGTGCGCGAGGCGATTCCCGCGATCATCGAGCTCGAGCATCAGGGCGTTCCGTTCAGCCGCACCGACGAAGGCAAAATCTATCAGCGCCCGTTCGGCGGCATGACCACCAATTACGGCGAAGGCACCGCGCAGCGCACCTGCGCGGCGGCCGACCGCACTGGCCATGCCATGCTGCATACGCTCTATCAGCAATCGCTGAAGCATCAGGTGGAATTCTTCATTGAATATTTCGCGCTCGACCTGATCAAGAACGACGACGGCGAGATTTGCGGGCTCATGGCCTGGAATCTCGATGACGGAACGATCCACCGGTTCAAGGCGAAGATGGTCATCTTGGCGACCGGCGGTTATGGGCGGGCGTATTTCTCCTGCACCTCGGCCCACACCTGCACTGGCGACGGTGGCGGCATGGTGCTGCGCGCCGGGCTGCCGATGCAGGATATGGAGTTCGTTCAGTTTCATCCCACGGGGATTTATGGCGCCGGCTGCCTGATTACCGAAGGCGTGCGCGGCGAAGGCGGCTATGTGACGAATTCCGAGGGCGAACGCTTCATGGAGCGCTATGCGCCATCGGCCAAGGATCTCGCGAGCCGCGACGTGGTCAGCCGTTCGATGACCATTGAAATTCGCGAGGGTCGCGGCGTCGGCGCCGACAGCGACCACATCCATCTGCATCTGGAACATCTCGACCCGGACGTCATCGAAGAACGGCTGCCCGGCATCTCGGAAACCGCCCGCATTTTCGCCGGCGTCGACGTTACCAAGGAAGCCATCCCGGTTATTCCGACCTGTCACTACAACATGGGCGGAGTCGCGGCCAACTATCATGGCGAGGCCGTGACGGTGACCAACGGCAGCGGCGTGTCGGTGGTGCCGGGACTGATGTCGATCGGCGAGGCCGCGTGCGTTTCGGTTCATGGGGCGAACCGTCTGGGATCGAATTCGCTGCTGGATCTGGTCGTGTTTGGCCGGGCGGCGGCGAACCGGTGCGCCGAGGTGGTCGACAAGAATGCCAGCCATAAGGCGATGTCCGCGAATGCGGGCGAAGCGGCGCTGGACCGGTTCGACAAGGTCCGCCACGCCAAGGGCGATACGCGAACCGCCGATCTGCGGCTCGAGATGCAGCGCGTCATGCAGAACAATTGCGCCGTCTTCCGCACCGGTGAGGTGCTGCAGGAAGGCGTCACGCTGCTCGAGGACACCTGGAAGAAACGCCAGGATTTGAGCGTTTCCGACCGGTCGCTGATCTGGAATTCGGATCTGGTGGAATCGCTCGAGCTCGACAATTTGTTGTCGCAGGCGATGGTGACCATGGTCTCGGGAGCGAATCGCGAGGAGTCGCGCGGCGCGCATGCCCGCGAGGACTTCCCCGACCGGGATGACGACAAATGGATGAAACATACGCTTGCCTGGTGTGACGATGCTGGCGCCGTGCGGCTTGAATACCGCGACGTGACCATGCAAACGCTGACCAACGACGTCCAGTCCTTCCCGCCGAAGGCGCGCGTTTACTAGGACCGACAATCACGACGGGGCCAAACGGCTCGCAGGGAAAGATCGAATAGATGGTTGAATTCTCGCTTCCGGCCAATTCCAAAGTCTCGACGGGCAAGACCTGGCCGGCCCCGGACGGTGCATCCAACACCAAGGCCTTCAAGGTCTATCGTTGGAATGCCGACGACGCTAAGAACCCGCAGGTCGATACCTACACGATCGATTCGGACAGTTGCGGTCCGATGGTTCTGGACGCGCTGATCAAGATCAAGAACGAGATCGACCCGACGCTGACTTTCCGGCGGTCCTGCCGCGAAGGGGTTTGCGGATCCTGCGCCATGAACATCGATGGCACGAACACGCTGGCCTGCACCAAATATATCAGCGAGATCAGCGGCGGAGTCGCCGTCTATCCGCTGCCCCATCTGCCGGTGGTAAAGGATCTGGTCGCCGACCTGACGACACCCTATGCGCAGCTCGAATCGATCGAGCCGTGGCTGAAAACGACCTCCGCCGCGCCCGACCGCGAACGGCGCCAGTCACCCGATGAGCGGCGCGCGCTGGACGGGCTCTATGAGTGCATCCTGTGTTTCTGTTGCTCGACGAGCTGTCCCAGCTATTGGTGGAACGGCGACCGCTATCTCGGCCCGGCGATCCTGCTGCAGGCCTATCGCTGGATCGCCGACAGCCGGGACGAGGAAACCGGCGACCGTCTCGATCAGCTCGAGGATCCGTTCCGGCTTTATCGCTGCCATACGATTATGAATTGTACGAAGACCTGCCCGAAGGGGCTGAATCCGGCCAAGGCGATCGCCGAGATCAAGAAATTGATGGTGGCGCGCCAATAGGCACGCCGAATTGGTCCGGTTCGATTGCTGATTAATGGCCCTTTTTGAGGGCCATTTTTCCGTGTACACAGCCGCAACCTCTTACCATGATCGGGAGCAGCGGCCATGTATGTGCCGGACCATTTCGCCGAAAACGACCGGGGCGCGCAGCTGCGCTTCATCCGTGAGACCGGCTGGGGCTATCTGACCGGCGTGGTCGACGGGGCGCCGTATGTGACCCATCTGCCGTTTCTGCTCGACGGCGAACCGGGCGCGGAAATCCTGGTCGCGCACATGGCGCGCCTCAATCCGCATTGGCAGAGCTTTGCCGACGGGCAAGAGCAACTGGTCGTTTTTCCGGGCCCGCACTGCTATGTCTCGCCGAGCTGGTATGTCACAAAACAAGCCGTGCCCACCTGGAATTATGCCGCCGTTCATGTTTACGGCGCGCCCCGGCTCATCGAGGATCCCGATGCCTGCTACGCGGCGCAGAAGAAACTGGTCGATTTCCATGAAGCGGCTTTCGAGACGCCATGGCGGATCGAAGACATGCCCGAGAGCTATATCGGCGGCATGCTGCGCGGCATCGTGAATTTCGAAATCCCGATCGCGCGGATTGAGGCGAAGTTCAAACTGAACCAAAACCGTACGGCGCAAGACCGGGCCGGAGTGATCGCGGCGCTCACCGACAGCCCGCGCGAGAACGACCGCGCCATCGCCGCGCTGATGGCCGCCCGGGAGGAAAAATAACCTGCAGACATACTCCCCGCGGCCCGATCGTTTCTCGATCCGGTGCGTGGCCGGTATCGATGGTTTGCTGTAATCTTTGAAAATCAAACAACCGAAGATTGGACCCGGCGGCACGCTCGGCTCAGTCGTTGGTTACCGAATGTGCGCCTGGACGGGAGGGAGTGGTGTGGGTTTTCTGTCAAAATTATTGTCCAGATGGTTTCTGCCGCGGAAGAGCGCGAAATTGGCCATTTCGCTGGTGGATTTCGTGCAGGCACTCAAGATGAACGCGTTTGTCGAAAAAGGGCTGGGTGACGAAATAATCGAGACGTGGAACCAGGATCGCTCGCTCGACAATTTCAATCCGCGGGATCTCGGCTTCGCGCAACACACGATTTATTATATCTGCAACTTGATATTCGAATCCTGTTTGGCAAACGATGTAAATGATGGAATGGAGGCATTTGACGTCGTCATCCATGTGCTGCGGCACTCACTAAATATCGAAGTTGAGGAGGCTGAAGCGGCCGCGCTGATTGGATTGCGATGGCGCTCGGCGATGATGACGGGACAATGGTCGGCGGAAGTTCTGGACTATGAGCCGACGGATCATGAGCGCGAAATATTCAAGGTCTCGGGCGAAACCGCGCAACGGATTGCCGGATTGCCGGGAATAGTTGAGCCGACCGATGCGGAGGGCAAATACTTCGCGTCACTGTGTGCGTCACTGGAACCCGAAATGTTACTCCTCGCCGCGAGCCCGGCGCTTGCGCACTAACGGACGGCGCGGGATACTTGCCGCTGTGTACCATCGGCTTACGACCGGTCCCGCGAACGGAGGCGTGCCATGACGCTCACGCTGAACGGCTCTCAACTGCAGCAATTCGACACGGAAGGCTGGCTCTTCTTCGAGGATGTTTTCAGTGCGGATGAAGCCGCAGTTCTGCGCGGGGCGGCCGGTACGGTGTATGCAATGGACCGCAAGGAAGTGGTGCGCGAGAAGGACGGCAAGACCGCCCGCACCGCGTTCGCCGCGCACACCTTTAATGAGGCGTTCGGGCGGCTCGGTCGGCACCCACGGCTGATCGAGCCGGTGCAACAGATCCTCGGCGGCGATGTCTACATGCACCAGTACAAGGTCAACGCCAAGGCCGCCTTCAATGGCGACGTCTGGCAATGGCATCAGGATTACGGCACCTGGTCGCGGGACGATCTGATGCCGGATTCGCGGGCGATGAACATCGCCGTGTTTCTCGACGACGTGACCGAATTCAACGGCGCGCTGATGTTCATCCCGAAGAGCCACCGCAAGGGCGTGATCGAGGCCGGCCACGATCTCGAAACCACCAGCTACCCGCTCTGGACCATCGACGAGGAAACCATCGCCCGCCTGGTCGCCGAGGGCGGCATCGTCTCGCCGAAGGGCAAGGCGGGGTCGGTGATCCTGTTCCACGGCAATCTGGTGCATTGCAGCCCGTCGAACATGTCGCCGTTCGATCGTACCATCGTGTATCTCAGCCTGTGCCACGTGGAGAACCATATCCGGCAATTCAAGCGGCCGGAATGGATCGCCCATCGCGACTTTACCCCGATCGACTGCCTGGCCGACGATTGTTTGGCGGATTTGGCAGCCAGGAACGCCGCCGCGGCGGAATAGCGCCGATTTTGTCACGCACGCCGCCGCGCGGTATACCGGCGGCAAAGGGAGAGCGATATGGCGCAGGAGACCGGATCAACCGAGGGTATTACGGCGAGCGTCCTTGCCGCGCGCATGGGCGATTTTATCCAGCATCTCAATGCCGCGGCGTTTTTTCCGCCCGAATTGCAGGAAGCGCTCATCGCCAAATCCGAGGCTGGCGAAAGCCTTGCCGATTTGGGCGACGACATGGACGATGAAATCGGCCTCAGCCCGCTGGCGCAGATGTTTGTCATCAACTTCATTTTACAGACCTGCCTTGAGATGGGTTTCGAGGACGAGCGATCGACCATCGGCCTGGTCGTTCATGTGCTACAGGATGTCTATGCGCTTGAGCGGGACGAGGCGGTCGAACTGGCATTGATCGGCATGCAGTGGCGAACCGCTGCGATGCAGGATCTGTCGCCGGAAGACCCGGAGGCCGATAATGAGCAGCTGCTCGATGACGACCAGCACGATGTCTTTCTCGCGTCCGGCAAGACCGCGCTGCGTTTTTCCGAACATGTGGGCGATGGCGGGGTCGAGGCCAATCGCGACGAAATGGCGTTTTTCGCCGCCTACTGCACGACCACCGGCGACGGCGAAAAGGATTGATCGGGAAAGATTGAAACGATGAACCTCCATTCCCTGTTGCAGCAGCGCGCCGAACAGGACCGGCCGATCCGGGTCGGGCTGATCGGCGCGGGTAAATTCGGCGCGATGTTCCTGGCGCAGGCGCGGCGCACGCCGGGTCTCCATGTTTTGGGAATTGCCGACCTGTCGCCGGACCGTGCCCGCGATACGCTGCAACGGGTCGGCTGGCCGGAGGAGCAATATGGCGCGGGCAGTTTCGAGTCCGCGTTGAGATCCGGCGGCACCACGATTGTCCAGGACGGCAAGGCGCTGATCGCCGAGCCGGCGCTCGACGTTGTGATCGATGCGACGGGCAGCCCCGCCGCCGGCATCCGTCATGCGCTGGCGGCCGTTGCCAACGGCAAACACATTGTCATGGTCAATGTCGAAGCGGACGCGCTGGCCGGGCCGTTGCTTGCCGAGCGGGCGCGCGCCGCCGGGCTGGTGTATTCGCTGGCCTATGGCGACCAGCCGGCATTGATTTGCGAGATGGTCGATTGGGCGCGCGCCAGCGGCTTTGGCGTGGTGTGCGCCGGCAAGGGCACCAAGCACCAGCCCGAATTCCATGCATCGACGCCCGAGACGGTCTGGGGCCACTATGGCCTGTCGCCGGAAGCGGCAGCGGCGGGCGGCATGAATCCGAAAATGTTCAATTCCTTTCTCGACGGCACAAAATCGGGGATCGAGATGGCCGCCGTGTCGAACGCGACCGCGTTGACGCCGCCGATGGACGGCCTGGTCTTTCCGCCCTGCGGGGTCGATGCGCTGCCCAGCGTGTTACGGCCCGCGGCGGTGGGCGGCATTCTTGCGGGCGCCGGCATGGTCGAGGTGGTGTCCTGCGTCGAGCCGTCGGGCGGGCCGGTCGAACGGGACCTGCGCTGGGGCGTCTACGCCGTGTTCGAGGCGCCGGATGCGTATGTGGCGCGCTGCTTCGCCGAATATGGGCTGAAGACCGATGCATCGGGACACTACGCCGCAATGTACAAACCCTATCACCTGATCGGGCTGGAACTCGGCATCTCGGTGGCGAGTGCCGGTTTGCGTGGCGAGCCGACCGGGGCGCCGACGGGATGGCGCGGCGATGTCCTGGCCACGGCGAAGCGGGATCTGAAAGCGGGAGAAATCCTCGATGGCGAGGGTGGCTATACGGTTTGGGGAAGTCTGACCACGGCGTCCCATTCCTTGGCGCTGGGCGGCCTGCCGATCGGATTGGCCGACGGGTGCCGGCTGAAAAACCCGGTGCCGGCCGGTGAAATCGTCCGCCGGAACGATGTGGATCTGGACGAAAGCGCCGAGTTGGTGCGCGTGCGACGTGAGATGGAACAGGCTTTCGCCGAAGCGCCGCGGGCCGCGGTGGCGGAATAGCACCACCCGGGATACGTATTGCAGATACGTATGGAGAAGGGCGGTATGGCGGACATAGCGTTGGTGACCGGCGGAAGCCGGGGGATTGGTGCGGCGTGCGCGGTTCTCCTGGCGCAGCGTGGATACGATGTGGCGTTCAGCTATCTTCGCCGCGCTGACAAGGCAGATGAAGTCGCCGATAAAATCCGCGCGCTCGGTCGGAAAGCGCTGGCAGTGCAAGCCGACATCGCGGTCGAGGCGGATATCCTGCGGCTGTTCGCGACGGTCGACAAAGAGTGGGGCTGCCTCGACCTGTTGGTCAATAATGTCGGCATCACCGGCGGATTCTCACGACTGGCCGACGTCTCGGGCGAAACGGTGCGCCGGGTCGTCGACACCAATTTGACCGGCACCATCCTGTGTTGCCGCGAAGGGGTGCGGCGGATGTCGACCAAGCATGGCGGCCCCGGCGGCGTCATCATCAATGTTTCGTCGGGCACCGCCTATACCGGCAGTCCGGACGAATATATTTCCTATGCGGCGACCAACGGCGGCATCAATACGTTGACGGTCGGGCTCGGCCGGGAGGTAATCGGCGAGGGCGTGCGGGTCGCCGCAGTGGCGCCCGGCACGACGGATACGGACATCCATGCCGAAGGCGGACAACCGGACCGGCCTGCAATCAAGGCGGCGATACATCCGATGGGCCGGGTCGCGGCAACCGAAGAAGTCGCGGAAGCGGTCGTATGGCTGGCATCCGATGCAGCCTCCTATGTCAATGCGGCGGTCTTGCCCGTGACCGGCGCCTGACGCGGGTCTTTAATTTCACGATTTGGCCATTGCTTGCAAAATCGATTGTGATGGGCAGAATACCCGGGCGCACAATAAGTAAGATCAATGTGCGGGCGGGGGGGCGCTTGATGACATCGATGATGCGTTTGGCCGTTTTCGGCATGGTGGTGGTTTTCGCCTCTGCCGCGCAATCGGCCGATCGCGCCGGACCTTACATCGGGCTTCGATTGGTGGGCTCAGTCGCGCATGTGAGCGATGAGAGCACTAACGGCTTTAATGGCAATTTAAACGTTAATCAGGATGACGACCTTGTCGGTGGCGGTGGCGGGGTGTTCGGCTATCGTTGGGCCGGAATTCCCTTTCGCACGGAGGTCGAAATCGTGCAGCGGGTGCGATTCGATTGGGGCGTTCGCGACGACGGCCCACCGACCGTTGGGTACGAAAATAATCTGGAAAGCACCAATATACTTTTGAATATCCTGTACGAGTACCGCAACAAGAGCAATTTTACGCCCTTTCTCGGCGGCACCGTCGGCTGGGCGCGCAACCGTTCCGACACGGAGCGAACGGATCTCGCCACCGCCAATGTCGAGTCCAATGCGCATGTCAAGCACAACGTAGCCTGGGGTGTTATGCTCGGCGTCGATTGGGCCTTTGCGGCAAAATGGTCGGCCGAATTCGCTTACCGCTATATCGATCTGGGCGAAGCCGGTTCGGGCCAGTTCTCCGGCGGCGATGAATTTGACGCAAACAAGTATGCTTCGCACGACATACTTCTCTCGGTCCTGTACGCGTGGTAAATCTTTTTTGCGGCGCGCACTCTAATTTCTTAACGACTTTCCACCTAGATTGAGACCACCGTAATCGCGACCGGTATCGACTGAGAGATGGCCGAAGGACCCCTGTTTGCCTATCGCGCTTTGCGCGAGGCCGGCGACCTGCAAGCAGACCCGATGCAGGAACTGGCGGCGGAGAAATTGCAAAGCCTGCACAAGGCGCTGATCGGCTATGAGCCGGACGGCGGCGGGCAGGGTTGGGCCGCACGGCTTGGCCTCGCCCGTGCTCCGGAACCGCCGCCGCAGGGCCTCTACATCTATGGGGCGGTCGGGCGCGGCAAATCGATGCTGATGGATCTGTTCTATGAGCATGCCCCGGTCGCCCGCAAACGGCGGGCGCATTTCCACGAATTCATGATCGAGGTGCA
>CAYYBI010000304.1:0-7519 GCA_964469835.1 uncultured Rhodospirillaceae bacterium | reverse complement strand
CGCAGCGGCACCGCGACGGTCCTGACGGGGTCGATCGCCCAGGGCCAGGGCCACGCGACGATGTACACGCAGCTCGCCTGCGACCGTCTCGGGCTAGAGCCTGAGGACATACACTATATGTCAGGCGATACGGACAAGGTGCCGCTCGGTCAGGGGACCTTCGGGTCGCGGTCGGCGACCATCGGCGGCTCCGCCTTTCATCTGGCGGCGGAAAAAATCGTCCCCAAAGCCACGCAAATCGCCGCCCATCTGCTGGAGGTGGCGCCGGATACGGTTGACTTCGAGGACGGTGTGTTCACCGCTGCCGGCACGAACCAGAGTCTGACGATCAAGGAGCTGGCGCGGAAATCGCTCAATCCGGCGAACCTGCCGGACGGGATGGAACCGGGCCTGTCGGAGAGCGCGATGTTCGCCGCGCGCGTCGCCAACTATCCGAACGGCACGCATGTGTGCGAGGTGGAAATCGACGCGGAGACCGGCGTAGTCTCGATCGTCGGTTACAATGTGGTCGACGATGTGGGCACGGTGATCAACCCGCTTTTGTTGAAGGGCCAGATTCATGGCGGTGTCGCACAAGGCGTGGGGCAAGTACTGATGGAGGATATCCGCTATGACGATGTGTCCGGCCAGCTCGTCACCGGATCGTTCATGGACTACTGCATGCCGCGGGCTTGCGATTTGAGCCCTATGGACGTCAAGAGCAATCCGGTGCCGACAAAAACCAATCCGCTCGGCGTCAAGGGCGCGGGCGAAGCCGGCAATGTCGGCGCGCTTCCCGCCGTCGCGAACGCGGTGGTCGACGCGCTCTCGGTCTACGGCATCCGCCACATCCCCATGCCCGCGACGGCCGAACGGATATGGCGCGCGATTCGGGAGGCGGAAATCCAACTGAATTCGTAACCCGGCGGGTGGCGACGTGCGGACCCGAAAATCGGGCACGAATTGGACTAGTCCTATAGGCGCGGACAGAGGCGACGCATGTGTGATAGGGTTGCCGTGGCAGGGTGGAACACTTCGCCCTCGGAATGGGAAGGGAACCCCATGCAAACTCCTTCTTTTATGAACGGAGATTCTCCCAAACGTCTATTTCAAGGTCTGTTCGTAGGTGCGGTTGGCACAATCGTCATTGGCTTCGGTTGGGGCGGATGGCATCTCAACAGTACTGTCGAGAATCAAGTCGCAACCGCGAGCCAAACGGCCATGGTCAAGGCATTGGCGCCAATCTGCGCCGACAAATTCGAGCGTGCGGCAACCGGCAACAAAGGGCTGGTCGTCAAGCTCAAGGAGGTTAGCGCCTGGGAGCGGAACAGCCACTTGATGAAAACCGGCTGGGCGACATTTCCCGGCGGTGCGGAGCCGGACGACAAGGTGGCGGAAGCCTGCGCGACAATGCTTAACGCGGCCTTCAAACTCTAAGACGCATACAGCGATCGGTCTCGGCACGATCCGCCCCCTGTCAATGACACGGGGCGGTTTCTATTTTCCGCGCAGCTTGGCTTTTTTTACTGCAGGGTGCACTTGCCCTGTCGCTTCCGGTATGGCCGGTTGCAGTCCCAGTCATTGCCCGAAAAATTAAAGTGTGCGTTCTGCGGCACGGTCACGGCAACGCAGGCGCCCTTAACCGCGCTGTATCCGCGATTGCATTGCCAACCAACGCCAAAGGATGTGTCTATGAAATGGCCGTTCGCGGGCACGGCAACGGCTTTGCAGGCTCCGTCGACGGCTCGATATCCGCGCTCGCATTTCCAGCCACGGTCGTAGGATGTATCCACGAAATACCCATGCGCGGGCACCTTGACGGTGATGCACTTATCATCGACCGGCCGGAATCCCCGGTTGCATGCCCAGGACGAAGAGTCTGACAAATAGCCGTTTTTGGGTACTTTGACGATGACGCAGGTCTCGCCGACATCCCGATATCCACGGTCGCATTCCCATCTGTCGCCCGTGGAATTCAGGTAGGCGTTCGCCGGGACCTTGATTTCGACGCAGGATTTGTCGACCTCCAGATAACCGCGCGTGCACTCCCATCCTAGTCCGTAGGATGCGTTGGTCGGGTATGCATTTGCGGGCACTATGACTGCAACGCAGGCTCCGTCAATCTCCCGGTAGCTGCGGTCACACGTCCAACCGCCCCCATAACTTTTTGCATGGGCGTTTTTGGGTATGCCGATCGAGACGCTTTGAGCGACCACAACGCCGGGCGCGGTTACAAGGAAGACCAAAAAAAGCAGCGAGCGGATGGAAGTGATCATTGGTCGTTGCAGTCTACCCATGGTTTATTCCTTCTTGTTTGATATCGAGCGCCACACTGCTGTCGTCAGCATTGGTCTTGGCGCGTGAACCGCTCTCCTCGCCGGTTTAATTGCGCAACCCGGCGCACGCTTGATCGCGCACCAAGGCCGCGTCCAATTCGGTCGGATCGATCGCCAATGCCCGCGTATGGCCGGGGTTTCCCGACGATGCGCGCAAGTGGATCAGGGTCGATATGCGCCTGTACGCCGGGAAAGAAACGCCTTCCAGCAGTTCCTCATCCGTTTCGACTTCGTAGGCGCCCGCGGGCAGCACCTCATCTAATTCACCTAATTCGAACGGTCCAGCGAAAGTTACCGTCGTTTTACTCGTGCGTATCGTCATCAATTGGCTCCCTGCTGGTGGCCTAGCCGTCCAATCAGGGGGGGCCGGAAGCAGGCTAGGCCGTTCCGCTCCGAGGGCTACGGCTTGGAAGGGGCGGCGGCTTGCGCCTTGTCAGGTTGAGAGGCAGGCTGGCCGGCAGCCGCCGCAGACTCTTTTTTGTCGTCTGATTTGTCTTTGCTCGGGGCATCTTGTGCGGTGGAAAATTTCTTAAATGACATTTGAATTGTCTTTCCGAATTGCGGGATTAATTTTCAACAGTTATACATATGCGTTTATTTTGATAAATTGCAATGGCAGCGCGGTAAACATTTGAGTGTTTTCTAAAATAAGTAAATAAATATTTAGACTGTATTTCATGTTGATTATACTATGTTTCAAGAATAGAAGTTTTTATTTGAAGCATTATTTAAGAAGCTGAACGATTTTGTGTTCTGACAAAACCTGCGGGCATGAACGAGTGCGACGGCACGACGGCCCGGTAATGCTGCAATCATTTATGCGGAGTGAAAATAAATCCTGTTCACGCCCTGAGCCTGCCCCTAGTCGAAGTTTCCGTCCTTCAGCGTGATTGCGAATTGGGCATTACCATTGAGATGAAGCTTGATCGGGCCGCGATTGTTCTGGTCGCGGATCTGGGCGGAGATATTGAGGTTGGTCAAGCGGCAGGTCTTGGCGATTGTCTCCTTGAGGATCGTGCATTCCTTGGCTGCCATCCGGTATATGAAATTTCGCCCGCTCTGTTGCGAACGGAGAAGGGTCGGTTCGCCGGTATCGGGCAGTGGTACCTGGGTATTGAATCCGACATTTACATTGACGAATTGACCCGTGTGAAACGATGTCGATCGGGCGACCGCTTCTCTCGACAAACCGGGCGTGATCGCCGTGAATATGACGGCGGCCGCCGCGGCAATGGAAAGTAGGCGAATGGATCCTAAGGTCATTTGACACTCCATGCGGTTGAGCCCCTTCCTGCTGAAAGGGGCAGGTTGGGAGTTAGACGACCCGGCATGGCGATTCCTTGGTGCGCCGAAGGAAAAATTTTGGAATCGTCGCCACAATTGGCCGTGCCGTACTGGAAAGGTCTCGCTTGGGCCGGTAATTTACCGAGGCCCGGGCATTTGTCAGAAACGACACTTTGGCCGCATACTAGGGGTTTGGCACCGCCAGTGCCTTTAGACCCAGACTCCGCGAAACACGGCATCCACCCCCTGGAAGAGGATATCCGATGCTGAACATAACGCCGACCGGCGACATCCTTGGTGCGACCGTCGACGGACTCGACCTGACGCAGCCCCTTTCCGACCGGATATTCGGGCAATTGCTTGTGGCCTTGGGCTCGAACGGCTTCCTCCGCTTCCCGGCACAGACGCTGGAACCGGCGGACTTGAAGGCATTTTCAGAACGCTTCGGCGACATCCAGCAAGGGGTCGCCAAGCCGTCGAAACACGTCGATTGCCCGGGCGTCGGCATCCTGTCCAACATCAAGGTGGACGGCGAGTACATCGGCTTTCCGGATGCCGGCCAGGATTGGCACACCGACATGACCTATCGCGAAGTCATGGGCTTCGTGAACGTGTTGTATTGCCTGCAGGCGCCGCGCCGCGACGGCAAGGTCCTGGGCGGCACCGAATTCGTCAATACGCATATGGTGTATGAACACCTGCCGGTCGAGATCAAGGCGCGGTTGGCCGATGCGGTCGCCGTGCATAATTTCGAGAAGATGTGGGAGCATATGCGTCAGGTCCGCGGCAGCGGACGCAAACCGATGAGCGACGAACAACGCCGGCAGCGCCCGCCGGTCGAGCATCCCGTCTTCCTAACTCATCCGATTACCGGCAAGAAGGTGCTCTACGCCAATCCCGGCTATGCGGAGCGTATCGTCGGCATGCCGAAGCAGGAAAGCGACGAGATGCTCGCCTATCTCGTCGAGTTTCAACTGCAGGAAAAATTTCGCTACACCTTCACCTGGACGGAGGGCGATGTGGTGGTCTGGGACAATTTCGGCACGCTGCATCGCGGCATCGCGGATTACGGCCCGGACGAGCACCGCCTCATGCGCCGGTGCCAGGTGCTGGGAACCAAAATATTCGATCCGGCTTATCGCCGGGTCGTTTCGCTACCAGCGCTCGCCGCCTAAACCAGCGGCGACGCGCTTCACAATGAAAGGGTTGGGGAGGATCCATGAGTCCTAGAATAGTGTTTGTGACCGATTTTCCGGATGCTGCGGATGTCGCGCGCGAGATGGCGCCGTCGGGTTTCGACCTCGTCATCGCGCCCGCGCGCAGCGCCGAATACAAGGAGGCGATGCGCGATGCGGAATTTCTGGTGGGCTTCGTCGACGGGCTGGTTGATGAGGAACTTTATAAGACCGGGCCGAACCTGAAACTGGTTCAATTGCTCAGCGCGGGCTATGACAAGGCCGATATTTCCGCTGCGCGGAAAAGCGGCGTGCCGATTTCCAACAATGGCGGCGCCAATTCGGTCGCCGTGTCGGAACACGCGATTCTGCTGATGCTGGCGGTATCGCGCCAGCTCGTCCGGCAGCACACCAGCGTGACGGCCGGGCGGTGGCGCGGCAACAGCACGCCGCGCGTGCACGAACTGCGCGGCAAGACTCTCGGCATCGTCGGCTTGGGGACCATCGGCAAAAAGACCGCGCGCCTTGCCGCGGCCTTTGGGATGCAGATCACCTATTACGACATCGCGCGCCTCACCGAGGATCAGGAGGACGCCCTGGGCGTGCGCTTCCGGCTACTTCGGGAGTTGCTGCGGACATCGGACGTGGTGACCCTGCATACGCCGCTCAATGCGTCGACGCATCACCTGATCGGCGCGGAGGAGCTGGCGTTGATGAAGCCGTCCGCGATCCTCGTCAATACGGCGCGGGGCCCGGTCATCGACGAAGAGGCGCTGCACACCGCGCTGACGACGGAGGTGATTTCGGCGGCCGGCCTGGACGTTTTCGATCAGGAACCGCCGCCAGAGGACAATCCGCTGTTTGGCCTGGACAACGTCATCCTGACCGCGCATTTGGCGGGCCCGACCTTCGAGAGCAACACCGCGCGGGTGCGCAACGCCTTCGACAACGTGCAGCGCGTGGCGCGGGGCGATGCGCCGCTCTGGGTCATTCCCGAGCTGGAAGAATGAGCGGGCGAATGTTTTTGGAATACACGGTGGGATAACGAAACTTGATACCGAAAAATTGGGAGATGGAGGCCGACATCGTCGTCGTCGGGTTCGGCGCGGCCGGCGTGGCGGCGGCCGTCACCGCGCATGAATTGGGCGCGGATGTGCTCCTTCTGGAAAAGGCGCCCGAAGGGAAGGAAGGCGGCAACACGCGCGTTGCGGGCCAGGGATATCTCAACGCCTCGTCGCCGGACAAGGCGGCCACCTATCTGACCGCGCTGTGCGGCCCCTACACGGTGCCGGAGAAAATGATCCGCGTCTGGGCCGAAGAGGTGTGCCGGAACAACGAATGGCTGGCCAGCCTCGGCGGCGATCCGCAGGAGCATCAGCATCCGCCGGAAGGGATCGAGTTCCCCGACCTGCCCGGATCGGACTGCGTCCACAAATTCCATGACGGGCCGACCTATGGGTACTCTTATACATGGAAGCGGTTCGAAAGCCTGGTCAAGGAACGCCCGATCCGTGTGTGTTACCAGACGCCCGGCAAGGAGCTGATTCAGGACGGTTCGGCGCGGGAAATTCTCGGTATCCGGGCGGTGCAGGACGGCAAGACCGTGAACGTCAAGGCGCGCAAAGCGGTCGTACTGACCTGCGGCGGTTTCGAGAACAATCAGGAAATGATCCGCAATTACCTGGCCGGCATGCCCTATTGCTACACCTCCGGCAGCCCGTACAACGAGGGCGACGGCATCACGATGGCCATGGCGGTGGGCGCAGACCTCTGGCACATGAATAATTTCGCCGGCCCGTCGATGGCCCTCAAGGTGCCGGAGTTTCCCACAACCTTCTCGATGCAGGCGCTGCATTTCAGCAAGGTGATGGCGGGCGGCATGATCGTCGTCGGTCCGGACGCCAAACGATTTACGGATGAGAAGTTCAAGACCCGCCACGGCAAGATTCCGATGAACGGGAAGTGGCGACCGCTCTCGACGCCGTGCCCGATGTTTATGGTGTTCGATCAGGCGATGTTCGAGGCGGCGCCGCTTTACGACAAAAATCCCAGCCATGGCTGGACGCAAGTCGTCGAGCGCTACGAGTGGAGCGAAGACAATAGCGCCGAACTGGCGAAAGGCTGGATCAAATCGGCCGATACGGTGGCCGACCTCGGCCGCACGATCGGGCTAGACCCGGCTGAATTGACTGGGACCGTCAAGCGCTGGAATTCCCACGCGGAGACGCGGGAGGACCAGGATTTCGGCCGTACCCTGATGCTGGCGCCGCTCCAAAAGGCGCCGTTCTATGCGGTTGAGCTGTCGCCGTCGATGCTCAACACCCAGGGTGGTCCCCGGCGTAACGAGGACGCGCGGATCTTGCGCCCTGACGGCACGCCGATTCCCCGGCTTTACAGCGCGGGCGAGCTCGGTTCGATCTACAGCTACCTGTATCAGGGCACGGGGAATATTGGGGAATGCCTCGCCTTCGGCCGGATCTCGGCCCGAAACGCTGTCGCGGAGACGCCCTGGTCCTGATGGAGAGAAATCAAACTTTGCTTGTCTCTTTATATAGCATCTGACGGAGCGGCGGGCCGTCGCATTCTCTGCGGCCGGCTGCAATCTCCCGGGCGGGCGAACGCTCGATTCGAGTCTTGCATAAATGCATAAAATATCATATATTATGCATAAATGCATTAACCGGAGATGAGCCTATGGCTCTAAACGAGGAATTCGACGGGCCCGAGACCGCCGACCCGTTGGCG
>CAYYBI010000303.1:0-14662 GCA_964469835.1 uncultured Rhodospirillaceae bacterium | reverse complement strand
TTTTTTAGCTTTCTCGTCGGCGCTGCGCACTTTGCTTCCCATATTTGCTTTCGTGGCCTTATTTGCCGTCTTGGCTTTCCTGGTCTTCTTAACAGCTTCGGCTTTTGCGGACTTCTTGGTCCCGTCGGTTTTCCCTTTCGCCTTCTTAAGCTTCGTCGCGTCGGATTTCTTTGCCGCACCTTTCGATGTGCTGCGGCAATAAGCTTTGACCGAATTGCCCGCTTTGGTCTTGTATCCGCCGACCCAACTGCAGGACGTATTGCTGGTGCATTTTCCTTTTGCCAGCCCCTTGCAGACGCTTTGGGCGCTCGCCGGCACGACCTGCAATACGAACGCAGCCGCGCTGAACAACACGGCAATCGCCGCTATTTTTATGTCGAAACGTTTCATCTTTCTTGTCCTCTAGTTTTGGAACGGTCGGGGATATTGACTCCTGTTTGCCCCATACCGCGATGCTACTTCTGGCAGGAAGTTCGGACCGGCGCAATCAAATCGATATCAGAACCAAACAACGGCGTTCCGTCGATTACCCGTATCCCAATATCGAAGTAGGCGTCCCAATTCGGGCCAAATTATGGCTAACCAATGCCGCGGTCGTCGGTGCTAGCCACTCAACAGAAACGTAACCCCGGTTACGGTTTCGGCTACGCGGAGCGCCAATTTTAGATCTATCCTGACCGATCGCAACAGCACGGCGCTCAACAGCAGCGTGATCAATGGATAGGCCGCGACCAATGGCGATACCAGCGTCACCGATCCCCGATTTAACGCGACGTACATTGCGATCACGGCAAGGCCGTTACACAGGCCGATCAGGCCGAATCAAACAAAGCCCCGGCGCTTGAGCCCGGACGGCCAGTCGCGCGCACGCCCGACGGCAACCGCAAACACCACAAGGCTGGATGGCGTGTAGCCGATCAACGCCGCGGCGAAGGGATTCGCCCACATTGCAAGACCGAATTTCATCGCCGGTTGAATACCGCTCCGGATCGCCGCCGCTGCGATCGACAATGCCAATATCAAATCGGCCAAGCGGAGACGGTCTGGCTTTTGGTCACGGACAACATCGTCACGCCAATGAAAATGACGGCGACGCCCACGCCTTGCATCGGGCTCGGGTGTTCGCCGAGGGCAATCCCGACGGCGAACAATGGCGCGAGATTGCCGAGAGATCCGGCAACATTCGGCCCCATGCGTCGGTTGGCCTCGAATGTCAGTAGCGTCACCATGGCCGGAAACAGGAGCCTGACGGCGGCAAAGGCCGTCGCCGCATCCAGCGTCCAGCCCTGCCAATCGACGACCAACGGTGAGACGCACCAAAACAGTATTGTCGTGGTTGGAATACCGACGAAGGCGCCTAGAACTGCCGACTGGTGCTGGAGGGCTAACTGCGTCAGGAACAGAGCGAGCTCAAAGAAGAATGCCGAGCCGACCTAAACACCCACACAGTCATGGGTATCGCCGGGTCATGCGCCGCGTCTACGCAGCCGTGGCGGTCACCGAACCGAACTGCGCCTTGTCGACGCTCAACCGCTCGACCACTTCGCGGTTGAACCGCGCCTGGAAGCCCGGCTGCAGGACGATCGCGCCGTCTTCAAAGGTGAGCGGCGTTTCGAGCAATTGCTCGCGTATTTTGAGGAAGCCGCAATTCTCCCCCGCATTGTCGATGGTATCCCGGGCAACGCAGGCCTCGATCCAGCATCCGGTGTCGGGGCCCGCGCCATTGCCGAGCACCGGCGTCAGGCCGAGATCACGAATCCGATGCAGCCCATCGGACAGCATGCCGAGACCCGTCATCTTGGCGATCTTGAGCTTGACGAATCCACACCCCTTCATCGCCGCCGCACGGTCGATATCTTCGACGCCGTAAATCGATTCATCCATCATCACCGGCACCGGCGACATTACGGCAACGGCCGCATTGGCGTCCCAGTCCTTGCTGTTGCACGGCTGCTCGAACAGTTCCAGCGAGTCCGGGTTAAGTTTGTCGGCAAACCGTATCGCCTGTTGTTCGGAGAACCCCTGGTTCGCATCGACGCGTAGTTTTGCCCGGCCGGCATTCGCCTGTTGGATCACGGCAAGCCGTTCCAGGTCCTTGTCCACGTCCCAGCCGACCTTGATTTTAAGCGTCCTGAACCCGTCGGCGACGTGGCTGTCGATCTCTCCGGGGATGACATTCAAATCCTTTGAGTTGACGGTGTTCAGGATCGGTACCCGCAGCGGTGCTTTCGGCGCGGCCAGGATCGGATTGCCCTCGACCATCTCGAGAGCGACCTGCAATACGCTGACCGCATGCGGATTGGACAGGCGATAGGGATCGAGGCGCGCCTTTGCCTCTACCGTCTCCAGCCCGACAATTTGCTCGGCTTGCGCCCGGCAGAACGCCCAACCGCCGTCGCCGTTTTCATGGGTATACCCGGGCACGATGGTGCATTCGCCGATGCCGATTGGGCCTTCGGCGCCGTGGATTTCCGTTATGATGGTGCCGAAGGTGTCCATCGCACCAAGCGCGGTGTTGTAGGGCTCGTAAAGCGGCACCGCCACACGCCAGAGCAAAATGCTGTCGATCTTCATTGCCGTGCTCCCCGTATGGTCCGTGCCTTCAATCGGCGTAATACGGCACCTCTCCCTTGAGCTGGGTGCGGTGCATGATGCGCCGGTCGCTGGGCTCGAACGATTCTCGCCGGTGCATGGCGCAGCGATTGTCCCACAGCAACAGGTCGCCTTTCCGCCATCGATGGATCCAGACGAAGCGATCCTGCACCGTATGGGCCCAGACCGCATCCAGGAGCGCTTCGCTCTCTTCGACCGGCAGGCCCGGTATATAGGCGTTGACCCTGCGGCCGAGGAATAGCGCGGTCCGTCCGGTCGTCGGATGGGTACGCAGTATCGGGTGACGCGCCCCCGGCGCCTTGCGCACGTCGGTGACTTCGTCGGTTCCTTTTCGCAAAGTCCCCGCGCTGGTGTAGGACGCGTCGTGAATTGCGACCTTGTCGATCAGCTTTTCCTTCAGTTCTTCCGGCAAGGTTTCGTAGGCGCGGTACATGTTCAGAAAACTCGTATCCCCCGCTGACGCCGGCACCTCGATGGCGTACAACGCGCTCGCATCCGCCGGCTCGGGCATATAGGACATGTCCGTGTGCCACGCACACTCGCTGGTACCGAGCGAGCCGATCGAGATCCCGTCGACCACAACATTGGAGATCACGGTGATTTCCGGCGCGTCGGGAACGTAGCCGTCGCTCGTGGTGTTGGAGGCTTCGTTCGGCGGCGCATGATCGCACTCGCCGAAATGATTGCTGAAGCGGACCAAATTCGCATCGCTCAGCTCCTGGTCCCGGAACAGCAGCACGAGATGCGCGGCCCACGCATCCTTCAGCACCCCGATTGCGGCGTCGTCGAGCGGCTGGCTCACATCGACACCCCGAATCTCGGCGCCGAGCGCGGGCGAACAGGCAACGACGTCTATGGGCATTCAGGCATCCCTCATTTTGACGATCTCGATCCGACAGTGCGGATAACAGCACGTCGCGGTTTAATAACAAAATCTAATGGGGCGGAAAAAACAAGCCCGTTTGGGAGAATATGCCGAATGCTCTCGAAGATTTCATTCCGGATGACGCGTGGCGGCGTATCCGAACCCAAAGATCGGTAATTGACTGATTTCCCGCCTCGCGGGCATGTCGGGCGGTGCGGGGCCGCCCACCCCCTCACCCGCGCTTGAAATGTTTGCTGAGCGCGAGGCCCTGGCGCTGGTAGGAGGAGCCGATCTCGCCGCCATAGAGCTTGTCCGGGGTGGCCACGAGCTTTTCGTACATCAGGCGGCCGACGATCTGGCCATCCTCGATCAGGAACGGTACTTCGTGCGAGCGCACTTCCAGTACGGCCCGCGTGCCGCCATGACCGTGCGGCGAGTAGCCGAAGCCGGGGTCGAAGAAGCCGGCATAATGGACGCGGAATTCGCCCATCAGCGTGTCGTAGGCGACCATCTCGGCGGCGTAGTCTGGCGGCACCGGCACCGATTCCTTGGAGGCGAGGATGTAGAAATCGTCCGGATCGAGGATGATCCCATCGCCCTTGACCGGCGGAATGACTTCCCAGTAATCGAGCGGATCGTAGTGGTCCGGCTTGTCCACATCGACCAGCGGCGCGTGCTTGCGCGCCTTGTAGCCGATGATGCCGGGCGCCGCCTCGCCCTTGAGCTCCACGGAAATGGGAAAACCGCCGCGATAGACTTCCTCCGGCGGCGGCATATGTTCCGGATCGCGCAACTCCTCGAACAGCCGACAGAAGGCGATTTCGCTCAAGGCGGGCGAGCCGCGCTGCAGGCGAAGCTGGTTCAGGCGCGAGCCCTTGCGCACGACGATGCTGAAGGCGAGCGGCGAAATCTCCGCATAAAGCGGGCCGTCATAGCCCGCCGGCACCCGGTCGAACTCGGCTGCGTTGTCGGCAATCAGGCGGGTGAAGACGTCGAGCCGGCCGATCGAGCTTTTCGGGTTGGCGGTGCCTTCCAGATCCTGCGGCAGGCGCACCCGCTCCGCCAGTTCGACGATATAGACGCAGTTCTTTTCCAGGATGGTGTCGTCGTTCAGGTCGAACCGGTGCGTCGCAAAGGCCTCGATCCGTTCGGCCACCGTGTTGCGCTTGCCCGGCAGGAAACTGGTGCGAATGCGATACCCGTTGGCGCCAAGCCGGAGGTCGAGGCTGGCCGGCTGGATCTGCGCTTCGGGAATGGCGTCCTCGGCCTGGATCGCGCCCTCGGCGATCAGCGCGCGCAAATCCTGCGACGGCAGAATGCCGGTCAGCGAATCCGGATCTTCCGCATCGTCGGGGAACAGGGGTCGTACACTGTCAGCCATCGTCACTCAGCCGCAATTGTCGGGGACGCCGCGAACGGTCCGGCATCCGCGTGATAGAGCCTGGGTCTACGACTCCAGAAAACAATCCGCAACGGGAAAGATAAAGCGGTTTGTTTTCCACAGGATTCACATTTCATCCACAGAGATTTCATATGAACGAATGGATTTAATGGGTTGTAATAACGAATCTTTCTGAATTGTACCCGCAATCCACAGGATGGTTGCTCGCCGGGAATAACGGATCGATCCCGCGCGTGAGCGCCGCGATGCACAGACTCGGGCGGTTACGCCATCCGCATCACCCGGAGCGCGTTGAGGCCCAGCACCTTCGCCTTCACGCCTTCCCCGAAGGTCCAATCGTCGAAGGCCTGGACGCTCTCGATCAGCGGCCGCGACGGATAGGCGGTGCCGAACAGCATGCGGTCGCCCATGTACATATTGGCGGCCTTCACATACTCGTCCGCGCCGGGCAGGTTGACGCCGACCATGTAGAGGTCCGGCGACACGTAGATGTTGGGCAGCACGAAGCAGATGCCGAGCAGCTCGCGTACCCAGGGCCAGGCGCCGTGCGAGATGACGAAATCAAGTGTCGGGAAATCCTTGGCCGCGGTGTAGAGCGGCATCGGCGAGCCGTATTCGTACGGCACGCCGGCCATATGGCTGAGCAGACCGCTGAGCGTGATCGAAATGGGTACATCGCGCGCGACGCAGCGTTCATAGATCGGATAGAGCCGTTCGTCGTCCGCCATCATCGGTGTCGGCGACGCGCCCGGCTCCAAGGACACGCCCTTGAAACCCGGCAGGGCGAGACAGCGGTCAATCTCGGCCAGGCACCAATCGGTCTCGCGGCTGATATCGATCCCGGCGAAGGAGACGAACCGGTCCGGATGGTCCGCAATCACCGCCGCGATGTCGTCGTTTGGGATGACGCCGTGCGGCTCCGCCGATTGCCGCCCCATGACAACGCCCCAGGTGATCCCCGCTTTGTCCATCTCCTCCAGCAGCAGCGGCATGGAGCGCTGCTCGGCCGAGGGCGGCCGGGGAAACCCGATGCGCGACGGATAGAACTCCGCACCCTTGCGGAATTGCGGCTTATCGGTCCAGCTCGCCAGCGGCGGCCGCAGGCGCATATCGACGATGGTCATGGTGTTGCTCCGATGTGTTTACAGGCCCAGCAATTACTACGCGGCCGACAGGGCAGTTTATTCGGCGGAAGCGCCTATCGAAACGATATTGAACGACTCAACGGATATCACTCCGGCAGACCCGATTCGATCATTAGATTTCGTATCCGTTCAACCGGTTCCCGGTCGCGAAAACTAAATGTCCCGAGACAACGGAACGCGGTGTAATTCGGATCCTGTTCCAGAATTCTTTTGGTAGTTGTCTGCGCGGCATCGGGCTGTCCATTTCCGACATAGGCCGCGGCAAGCAGGGCCTTCGCCTCCAGCCATTCAGCGTCTCGCTGCACCAAACGCTCGAGTACATCAACTGCGCGGTCGGTCCGATCGGCGAGGAGGAGCGCCAACCCATACCCGCGGAGCATTATCTTGCGAAATATCGGTGTCAGTCGAATTGCACGTTCGTAGACCTCGACGGATTTTTTGCATTCATTCATCCACAAATGCTGACTCGCGAGATTACCGAGCGCGATATAATTGTTCGGCTCGAGAGATACCGCCTTTTCAATAAGATTGAGCGCTTTGTCGTAGTTGCCAAGAAGAACATTCATGCCCTTCAGCGCAATGTAACCAAGCGCATCCTGCGGGCTCATTTCGATTACCCGGTCGGCAAGCGCAATGCCGAGCCTGATCGATTCCTCTCGCGATACGCTCCAACCATATCTTGCCTCAAATAGATGACAAAACGCGATTCCCGCGTATGGAACGAACCAGTTCGGATCGGCTCTATGCGCCTCCTCGAGCAACTCACGGGCGTGAATTGTTGCTTCCCGCGTTACTTTACCCAGTTCGTCGAAAGCCTCCATTCGAAGAAGCCAGGCATTCAGGTTGCGAGTGCCCGTGGCGGTGATCCGTGCGTGGTCGCCATCCGCCAGCTTCACTCGAAGCTCAATTAGGATACACCGCACAATGTCGTCTTGCAGAGCGAAGATATCGTCGATCGGGCGGTCATAGCGCTCTGCCCAGGTATGCCGCCCGCTCGTGGTATCGACGAGTTGGACTGCACAACGAAGCATGCCGCCGGAGGTGCGGATACTGCCTTCCAAAACATAGCGGACCCCCAACTCCCGTGCGATCTGCTGCACGCCAACTGCTCGGCCCTTGTACACCGCGGTAGAATGGCGGGAGGCGACAATAAGATTCTGCATTCGCGCAAGTGTGCTGATCAGGTCGTCCACCAACCCGTCCGCTAAATGATCGAATTTGGAATTATTACCAAGGTTTTCAAAGGGCAAGACGGCGATGGACGGTTTGCCCGGAAACGGTGGGGTGTCCGGCGTTGCCGATGACGGATTGGTCTTTGCCTCTGACCCGGTATCACGCCTGATTTCCGCGAACAGCGTGCGGGTTGCCACGTCGGGCTCGACTTGCAGCTCGCGATTAAGGACGTCCACAAATGCCTGGTATTGGCGCAGCGCCCCCGCCCGGTCGTCCGACCGGTACAACAGCCGCATCAAACGCCGCTGCGCCGCCTCACGAAGTGGATCGAGCGACACCAGGCGCGCGGCATGCTTGAGCGCATTCTTCAGGTCTCCCGCCTCGGCGGCCGCATCGGCTGCTTGGTCCAGGGCCCCACAGGCGAGGCCGTGCAGCTCCAAGCGCGTCGTTCTCAACCACTCTTCAAACGCCGGGTCCGGTACCGAAAGTCCGTCGAGAAACGGGGCGTCGTAGAGCGCGGCCGCCGCGGCTGGATCATCGTCGAGCAGCGTCCGGAAGCGCCCGATGTCGCTCTCCAGTGCATCGCCCCGCAGCGTGACCCGCTCGCCGTCGCTGTCGAGCAGGGTTATGTCCTCCCGGTTTCCCAGCCGTCGGATTGCCAGCAGCGCCTGGTTCAAGCTCCGCCGCGCCTGACTCTCGCCCCGGTCGCTCCAAAGCAGCGCCATCAGCCGCTCGCGCGGCTGCGCGCGACCCGCATTCACCGCGAGATAGCCGAGCAGAGCCCGCGTCTTCCGCGTCGGCAGCGACAGCACCGCCCCCGACCCGTCGCGGACCGAGAACTCGCCCAATACTTTCAGCGATAGGCTCATCGTAACAACCGCTTTCCGCCGGTACGGATCAGGCGCGATCAAAATTGGATGAAATGCCTCAATTCGCCGAATTCACCGGCTTTTAATTGCTGGTTCGCACCGCCTGTCACCGCCCGTTTATCGCGTCTCGATAGCTTATCCACGTAACGACGCGAAACCAACCACAGTGGATCAGAGGAGATGTACGATGAGGCATTCCCAGAAACGATTTGGCCTTACTTTGGCAACAACAATGGCATTCGCACTGATCGGCCTTCAAGGCGCCGGCGCGCAGAATCGAACGGGCTTTCTCTTGGACGCCGACGGCATGGAGCCGCCCGATGCTGGTATCGCCTATGCGCTACCGGTCACTGCAGTCGCCACATCGTCGCAACCGATTCCGTGGCCGGAACTGGAGGCGTTACTAGCGGATGCGGATGGCATCGAGCCGCCGGATTGCCCTTTCGCCGTTGATTTCGAAGCCGGATACAAGGCGTACGTCGAGCGGCAGCGGCGGGCCAAATTCTTCGCGGCGGGGGACGGAAACGAAGGATAGGTGTTGGTCGACGCGCTAGATTTGAAGTGCAATTTGGGGGCAGTTCCAACGAGCGCTGTCCCCAAGGCGTTCAAGGCCGCTGTCCAGCGGCACCAGCTTTCAAAGTCCCAGCAAGCGTTGTGCATTGAGGCCGAGCGCCTTGGCCAGCGCGTCGGGCTCGAACGGCAACGCCTTGAAATCCTCGACTGTCTGATTCAGCGGGCGGATCGGATAGGCGGTGCCGAACAGAAGTTGATCCGCCATGAACCCGTTGGCCGCCGACACGTATCCTTCCGATCCCGGCACGAAATGGTAGATATCCGGTGATACGTAGACGTTCGGATGCTTGAAGGCGACGGCGATGATTTCCGTGACATAGGGCCAGGCGCCATGGCCCGCGATGATGTTGAGGTCCGGGAACCGGGTCGCCACCGCATCGATATGGCGCGGATCGGTAAAACCGATGTCCGGCCCGGCGAACGGCCCGGACATGATCGAGACCGGCACGTCGTATTCCAGGCATTTCTCATAGATCGGCATGACCCTCGGATCGTCGGGCTGCCCCGGCAGGGCGCGCTGCGGTTCGACAAAGACGCCCTTGAGGCCGCGTTGTCCGACGAACTCGTCAATCTCCTCGACCGCATCGTGGATCTGATTGGATACGTCAACGCCGGCCATGCCCACGACCCGGTCCGGATAGCGGGTCTGCAGGTCCAGGACATGCTCATTCGGGATGATGCCCGCGGGGAAGCGCCGCTCACCGACCAGCATTTCGGGGCTGTTGCGGCCCAGCGCCACCGTGTAGTCGATGCCGGCTTGCGTCATCTCCTCGAAGAACAGTTCGAGCGAGCCCTCGAGAAACGCCCGGGACATCGATCTCGCGCCCACGCGCTCGCCGATCCAACGGGTCCGATCCTGGCCGAAATAGGTCAGGTACTCCGGCGTCGGCGGCCGACCGCGGAAATCGACAATCATCACGCGTTTCCCTTTTTGCCCCTATGTATGCGTCTGCAGGACCTGGCGGATTACCGAGCCGTCGGCGAGGCGATCGAAACCCTCGTTGATCTGGTCGAGCCGCAGATTGGCGCTGCGCAGGCGGTCGACCGGCAGGCGACCCTGCTTGTAAAGCGCGAGCAGACGCGGGATATCGCGGGCGGCGACGCAGCTGCCCATATAGCTGCCCTTCAGGGTCTTTTCGCCCTGCACCAGGGCGGCCACGTCGATCGTCAGCCCGCTTTCCGAACTGGGCAGGCCGGCGGTCGTGGTGGTGCCGCCGGTGCGTGTAATCGCATAGGCGGTTTCCAAGGCCGGGACGCTGCCGGCCATCTCGAAGCCGTAGTCGACGCCACCCTTGGTCGCCTCGATGATCTGTTGCACGCAGTCCGCATCACTCGCGTTGAAGGTGTCGGTCGCGCCGAGCTGACGCGCCAGCGCCAGTTTCTCGTCGCTGATATCGACCGCGATGATCCGCGCCGCGCCGGATACGATGGCCGCCAGCAGGGAGTTCAACCCGACTCCGCCGAGACCGACCACTGCGACCGTCGCCCCGGGCGGCACCTTGGCAGTGTTGATGACCGCGCCCGCGCCGGTGATCACCCCGCAGCCGAACAGGGCGGCGTCCTCGATCGAGATATCCTCGCCGATCGGAATGACCGCGCTGCGCGGCACCACCGCGTATTCGGCGAAACACGAAACGCAGCTGTAATGATGGATTTCCTCGCCATTGATGCGCAGCCGGCGGCCGCCCATCGGCAATTCGCCCAGCGACTTCGCCGCACTGTGCGTCTCGCAGAGATTCGGCCGCCCGACCTTGCAGGACAGGCAATAGCCGCAACTCGAGACGAAGGCGACGACGCAGGGCGTGCCCGGCTTCAGATCGTCGATATTGCCGCCGACCTCGCGCACATATCCGGCCGATTCATGGCCGCCCACCGTCGGCAAAGGCCGCGGCCGCAGACCCTTTATCGTCGAGAGATCGGAATGGCACAGCCCGGCGGCACGGATTTCCACCAGGACCTCGTTGTCGCGCGGTCCGTCGATCTCGATTTCCTCGATCACGAAGGGTTTGGACTCCGCATAAGGCCTTCGCTGACCCTGGGCATACATCACAGCCGCGCGCATCTTCATCCCGTCTCTCCCTGTGCTACCCTGCCGGTGGTTAGCCAGCCCGGCGTTACCGTGTAAGCTTAGTCACGTGCGATGACACTGCCAACCGGCGGCCATGCAGCGGCGCGGGTTCGGGATCGATAAGGGGGAGCAAAATGACGGTCATGGTCACCGGAGGCGCCGGACTGATCGGTGCGCGAATCGTTCGGAACTTGATTGCGAAGGATACCAAAGTGATCTCCTTCGACACATCGGAGGATCAGTCCAGACTGGACGATTTGCGCGACGATACCCGGCTCACCACGGTTGGCGGCGATATCCGGGACTACGACAGCGTCCTCGACACTGTGAAGGAGCATAAGGTCGAGCGCGTCATCCACATGGCGGCACTGCTGGCGCCGCTGACCGAGCAGGAACCGTCACTCGGCCTCGCGGTGAACCTGACCGGCGCCAACAATGTCTTCGAGGCGGCCCGACATTGCGCCGCCGCCCGCGTGGTCTACCCGACGTCCATGGCGGTTTACGCGGATCAAAGCGAATACGGCGACGCGGCGGTGGACGAGGATTCGCATCGCCACCCCTACAACCTCTACGGCTATGCAAAACTGATGAACGAGGAAGTCGCCAAGGCGTATACTCGCAATTTCGGTCTCGATACGCGGGGGTTGCGCATCGCCGCGGTGTTCGGCCATGGCCGCGTGACCGGGCGCAGCGGTGCGGTGGCGCGGCTGATTTCCTACGCCGCCGTCGGCGAGACGGTCATCTGCGACGTGGCGCCCGATCAGGTGACGCCGATGATCTACGTCGACGACGTCGCCGAAAGCATGGTCCGGCTCTGTTTTAGCGACGGACTCGACCGGCCGGTCTATGTCGGCGGCAACATTCAGGCCTCGGTACAGGAGGTCGTGGATATTGTGCGCCGCCACCTTCCCGACGCCGAGATCGCTTTCGAGCCGGACGCCAAGCCCTATTCCGTAATCAAGAATCTGGATTGCCGGCGGTTCGAGGCGGCAGTCGACTACCGGCTGCCGCCGCTCGAGAGCCGGATCCTGGACCAAATGAACGAGGCCCGCCGCGAACGCCAATTGCCCGAGCTCGGCTAACGGGTGAGACGCCCTCTCCGACCATCGACCGTCAGGCACGCGCCATGACGATCCCCGCCCCGCGTGCCGCCGACAACCTCGGCGGCATGCTGCTGATGCTGATCGCCACGGTGGTTCTGATCAGCCAACATTCCATGGCGAAGCACGTATCCGAAACCCTGCCGGTGCTGCAGATCGTGTTCTTCCGCACGGTCACCGCGTTCCTGTTCTTCCTGCCGTGGCTTCTGAAGTCAGGCCTGGATATCTTTCGTACGGATCGCATCGGCCTGCATGTGGTGCGCGCGCTCCTCCAGACGGCATCGTCTTTCACGTTTTTCCTCGCACTCAAGGTCACCGCGCTGGCGACCGTCACTGCTTTGCACTTCACCGCGCCGATATTCGCAACGGTTATCGCGGTTCTTGTGCTCGGCGAACGGATCAGCTTTCGCCGCTGGTCGGCAATTCTGCTGGCTTTTGCGGGAACCTATGTGATTTTGCGTCCCGGCTTCGGCGAAATCGATCGCGGAGCGGTCCTGGCGGTCGTCTCGGCGCTCTGCTGGGGCATCGCGATGATCTTCATCAAGGTGATGAGCCGCACCAATTCCAGCGTAACCATCACCGCGTATATGTACCTGCTGATGACGCCCCTGACCCTGCTGGTCGCCCTATACGATTGGCAATGGCCGACCCTGATCGAGTATGGCTGGCTGATCCTCATCGGCGTAACCGGCGCGCTGGGGCATCTTCTAATGGCCGAATCGCTAAAACGCGGCGATACCCATGTGGTGACGCCGCTGGATTTTTTCCGGCTGATCTGGGCGACCCTGGCCGGGTATTTCCTTTTCGCCGAATTTCCCGATTTGTTCGTCTGGATCGGCGGCACCATGATCTTCAGCGGCGTCAGCTACATTGCCTGGCGCGAACACGCGCTCAGAGCCCAGCAAAAACGCACCGGTTAGGCCAGCCGTTTGATGTCCCTGGATTTGCTTTCAGACTCCGTCGTCCTGCTGATCATCGCCGTGACCTTCGTCGGCGCCATCGTCAAGGGCGCGACCAATATGGGGCTCAACCTGCTGGCGGTACCGGCGCTGGCGCCTATTGTCGGCGTGCCGACCGCCGTCCTGACGATTTTCATCGCCAAGGCCGTGAGCGACGTCGTCATGCTGCTGGAATCCCGTACCAGCAAGGGGCTGCGCCCGGCCAAACGAGTCGTGGGTTTCCTCATCGCCGGGTTCCTGGGCGTTGTTCTAGGCACCTTCCTGCTGGCGTATCTCGACCGGAACCTGCTCTTCCTGATTCTGGGAAGCTTGTTGCTGCTCTATCTCGGCTTGGAAACCCGCCGCCGCGCCCTCGTCATTCCCCCAGCGCAGGAGAAATACTGGGCGCCGGTCGCCGGTGGCTTAAGCGGTGTCAGCCAGGGTCTGACCGGCGCGGCGGGTCCGACGACCGCGATTTACATGCTGAGCCTGGATCTGACGCCCCGCGAGTTCGTATTTCTAACCAGCGTCATCTTCATCGCAATTAATGCCGGTCAGATCGCCGGCATCCTCTATCTCGATCTCTATACGAAACAGCGGCTGATCTATGCCCTAGTCGCCTTCGCGCCGGTAATGATCGGAACCTGGATCGGTATCCGGCTGCGCGGTCGGCTGTCGAGCCGCGGTTTTCGAAACGCCATTCTCATCCTGCTGCTGCTGATGGCGCTCAACATGTTGCGCCTGGGGTTGGGATTTTAGACGGCCTTGCCGCCGCACCGGTTGCTCCTCATGATTGCCGAACCGTCATCGGATCGACAGGAGCCCGCCCCATGACCAAACACATCTACATCGCCCAGCTCGACGTCCCCGCAGAGCACGAGGAAGAATTCAATCGACTGTATGACGAGGAGCACGTCCCTAACCTGCTCGCCGTACCGGGCGTTTCCGGTGGGCAGCGATACAAACTGGCGGGATCGGAGACCGATGGCATGCCGCGCTACCTCGCGATCTATGAACTCGACTCCCCGGATATTCCCGAGAGCGATGCCTGGAAGAAAGCGGCAACGACCGAGGGCTGGGTGGAGGTCCGTCAGCACGTCAGCAAACGGATGCTCGGCGCCTTTTCAACCATGAAGCGCTGATCCGGCCTCCCCGGAAAGACTGCAGCGCCGGCGCCGTCCGGCGGGGGCGTTACCTTGACGGCGTCATGCCAGTGTGGAGAATTGTGGCCAACGCTATGCCGGCAAGATCGGCACGCTGTCGCACGCGCTAAAAAAAGCGCAGTTTTTCGCGACATTATCAAGAACGAATGAAAACACGGGAGGACAAGTCTATGCGTGCATTTTCCACGAAATTTGCCGCGGTCGCGGCAGCGAGCATCATTGCGGCGAGCGCAATGGCGGCGGCCGCCTCGGCCGCGGTGAAGAAGCCGGCAAACTTCCCCAAACGGCCGATCACCATCATCGTCTGCTTTGGCAAGGGAGGCGGATCGGATCAGGCGGTTGCGGCGCTGCAGGCGCCGGCTTCCCAAATCATGGGCGTCAAGGTCAACAAGGTGAACAAGCCCGGCGGCGGCGGCATCAACTGCCTGCCCGATTTCTCGCAAGCGCCGGCGGATGGTTATACCATTCTGCAGCACGCAGACACGCTGGTTTCGAAATATGTGTCGGGCGATATCAACATGCACCCGACCAAGGACCTCACCCCGATCATGATCAGCAACGTTGCGCCAACCGGCCTATTCGTCAATCCGAAGGACAAACGGTTCGTCAGCGGCGGCAAGGCCGATTTCAACAAGATCGTGGCGTACGCGAAAGCCAACCCGGGCAAGCTGACCGTCTCCAACATCAACGTGGCGATGGAACTGGTCACGATGTCCAAGGTCGAGGAATTCTTCGGCTTCAAGACCAAGCAGG
>CAYYBI010000302.1:0-4045 GCA_964469835.1 uncultured Rhodospirillaceae bacterium | reverse complement strand
CGCGCCGGATCGTCGCCGACATGCTTGCCGAGATCGAATCCGGCGGCGAGGCGGCAGCCCGCGCCTATAGCGAAAAACTTGACGGCTATACCGGCGAGATCCTGGTCGGAAAGGAAACCATCGCCGCCGCCGCGGCAATGGTGCCGGACCGGCTCAAGAACGACCTCAAATTCGCCTATGACCGGGTCCGCGGCTTCGCCGAGAAACAAAAGCAGAGCATCGGCGAGTTCGAAACCGAACTCTCCCCGGGCCTGTGGGCCGGCCAGAAGCTGATCCCGGTGGAGACGGCGGGATGTTATGTGCCGGGCGGCCGCTATGCGCATGTCGCGTCCGCGATCATGAGCATTACCACCGCGAAGGTCGCCGGCGTGCCGAACGTCATCGCGTGTTCCGCGCCCAGCCAGGCGCATAACGGCATGCATCCGGCCATTCTGTACACGATGGATCTGTGCGGCGCCGACCACTGTCTCGCCCTCGGCGGAGTACAGGGTGTGGCTGCACTCGCCTTCGGCCTGTTTACCCGCCACAAGGCGAATTTACTGGTCGGCCCGGGCAACCGTTTCGTCGCCGAAGCCAAACGCATGCTGTTCGGCCGCGTCGGCATCGACCTGTTCGCCGGTCCGACCGAAATCCTGGTTATCGCAGACGCCGCCGCGGATCCGGAAATTATCGCCTACGATCTGGTCGGCCAGGCGGAGCATGGTCCGGACTCGCCGGCCTGGCTTGTCACCACGAGCGCCGATCTGGCCGAGCGCGTGATGGCCCGCATGCAAGGTCTGATCGACGATCTGCCGGAAATCCAGCGCGCCGCCGCCGACGCGGCATGGCGCGACTACGGCGAAGTGGTGCTCTGCGACTCGGACGAAGAGGCGGCACAGGTCTCCGACGACTACGCGCCCGAGCATCTGGAAATTCAGACCCAGAACCAAGATTGGTTCGCGGAACGGCTGCGCAATTACGGCTCGCTGTTCGTCGGCGAAGAGACCACGGTCGCGTTCGGCGACAAATGCTCCGGCACCAACCATATTCTGCCCACCAAGGGCGCCGGCCACTACACCGGCGGGCTGTCCGTCCACAAATTCATAAAAGTCGTCACCACCCAGCGCGCGACCCGCGATGCAAATCGCGACGTCGCCGCGGTGACCGCCCGCATCTCCCGCCTCGAAGGCATGGAAGGACACGCGCGGACCGGGGATGTGCGCCTCGCCAAGTATTTCCCGGGCGTGAATTTCGATCTGGAAGGCCGCGAATGAGCGACGGCCTGTTCGGCATCCGCGGGAAGATCGCCTGCGTCACCGGCGCGAGCTCGGGAAACGGCCAGGCGCTGGCAACCGCGCTGGGTAATGCCGGCGCTTCAGTGGTCGGCGTCGCGCGGCGCGCCGACCGGCTCGACGCCTGGGTCCGCGATGTCGAACAAAAGGGCGGCGGGCGTCGCCGACGACCTGGCCGATCCGGAGATTACAGCCACGGTCGCGGAGCGTATCGCAATTCCGTTCGGTGCGCCGGATATCCTGATCAACGCCGCCGGCGTCAATTTGGGTGAACCGGCGGAATCGGTCACGCCCGCGAGTTGGCGGCAGACGGTCGACATCAATTTCTCCGTCCCCTTCTTTCTGTCGCAAGCGCTCATCCCCGCCATGCGGAAGAAGGGCTGGGGACGGATCATCAACATCGCATCGCTGCAATCCGAACGCGCCTTCGCCAACAGCATCGCCTATGGCGCGTCCAAGGGCGGCGTCGCGCAGTTGACCCGTGCCATGGCCGAAGCCTGGTCGAAGGATGGCATCTGCTGCAACGCGTTGACGCCGGGTTTCTTCCCGACCGAACTGACCGCGCCGGTATTCGACGACGCGACGATCGCGGACCGGAACGCGCAACAAACCTGCATCGGCCGAAACGGCCGGCTCGACGATCTGACCGGGCCGCTGCTATTTTTCACCTCCCCCGCCTCCGACTACGTGACCGGCCAGGTCCTGGAGGACAATTTCCGGCAAGCGCTGCTGCTGTCGGGTGGCAGTCTCGATATCTTTTCCCGTAACGGGATCTGCATCCTGTTCTGGGCGCTGACCGCCTTGTCTGTCTTCCTGATTCTGCGCCGCCGCCATATCGAGGGATTGTCGGCCGGCCCCTAGGCCTCGGCGCGCCCGGCCGGTCTTGCGCTCATGCCGCTGGTTCGGGACAATACGAACCATCGCATGCGATCACATTGGCGGAATGGATCATGAAAGCCGAGCGGTGAGCGGAGAAACCAAACCATCGGCGCGACTGCAGGACCTTATCCATCGCAAGGACAAGGTTCTGGTCGTGCTGCATCCGCCGACCGCGGCCCATGCCCGGATCATGGAGCAAGCCGGCGCGGAATGCGGCTTCGTCGGTACCGGCGGCGTGGTCGGTACCTATACGGGTCTCGCCGATGTCGGCACGGCGACCCTCAATGAGTGCGTCACCATCGCCAGCTGGATCGCCGAGAGCGTCAAATTTCCGATCATCATGGACGGCGACACGGGACATGGCGGCATCATGGCGGTCCGCCGAATGGTGCGGGATTGCATTCGCGCGGGCATCGCCGGGGTCCGCATCGACGACCAGCCAATCGAGGGAAAACGCAAGACCCAAAGCGCCGGTATGGAAGTGGTGCCGCGCGAGCAGGCGATCGCGCGCTACCGCGCCGCCGTCGACATGAAGAACGAGCTGGACCCGGATTTCGTGGTCATGGCGCAATGCTATGCCCGCGATGCCGCCAACGGCGGGCTCGACGATTGCCTTGCCCGGTTGGCTGCCTACGAACAGGAAGCGGGTGTCGATTGGGTACAGTTGGAATCGCCCCATTCGACCGCCGAAATCGAGCAGGCCCGCGCGGCGGTCAAGGGCCCCTTCTCCTTCATGAAGGGCAAGCTGCCGCGCTTCCTCGGGCTCGATGAACATTTGGCACTTGGCGTCACGATCGCCTGGTATCCCGGATTCACTCATCACGTGACCTGGGCGGCGCTGTGGGATTTCATGCAGGATTTCCAGACCCGCGGCATGGACGCGTGGGACGAATTCACGGAGAAACGCAAGGATAAGCCGTATCCAATTCCCGTGGTCGGGCCCGAGGGCGAAGGCCTGGACAAGCAGCGAATACTGGAAGAACGGTATTTCTCGGACGCGGCCTTGATGAAATACCGGCCGCCCGGCGGCGGCAAAGAAGAAGAATCCTAGGGAGCGGGCACACAACGGCGGGAGGTACAGATGGCGCGGGACGGCTTCAAGATCTTCGATTCGGACACCCATGTAGGTCCTTTCGTCGATATTCTCGATCCGCATCTCGAATCGGCGGCGAAGGACATGCTCGCCGATTGGGAGCAATACAAACAGGCCCATCATCGCACCGGCCACGTCACCTATACCCGCGGTCAGCGGCGCTATCGCCGTCAGCTCGGCGCCGCGAAGGCCGAGGAAACGCCGGGCGGCTATATGGCGGGATTTACCGGCGCTCACAAAGGCCGCGAGCCCTCGCCCAGGGTGGACGACGATCCGGCTGAGCGAATCGCCGATATGGATCTCGAAGGCGTCGATGTGAACCTGACCCTGCCGTCCGGCTGGTTCGGCACTTGGACGCTATCGGACGACGTGACGCTCGAGACCAGCATGTACCGCGCCTATCACCGCTGGATGGAGGAATATTGCGGCGCCTTTCCGGACCGGCTGGGCGGCGTGATCCTGTGCACGGCACGCGACATCGACGCGTCGGTCGCGGAGATCAAACAATGGGGCAAATCCCGCTGGGCCTGGGGAATCCTGGTCTATGCGCTGAAAGACACGCCGCTTGATCATCCGGACCTGGAACCGGTTTGGACCGCGGCGGCCGACCACGACCTCGCGGTGACCCTGCATACCTTCACCGTCATGCCGCCCTACGCGCCCGGCGGCACCGACAATTGGGAAAACCTTTTCCTGCAACGCTCTGCCTCACACCCCTGGTGCGGCATGCGCAATATGGCGTCGCTGATCGGCAGCGGCGTGATGGACCGCTATCCCCGCCTCCGCATCGGCACGCTCGAGG
>CAYYBI010000301.1:0-6442 GCA_964469835.1 uncultured Rhodospirillaceae bacterium | reverse complement strand
CCCGAATCATGACGTCCGCTGGTCACTCAAAATTTGCACTTCGCGTTTTGGACGAAACGTACCGCGCATTGCGCGCGCGGCCGTCCGAGCATGTGTGGAAACAGCTTACCGAGATCGCGGTGACGTACATCGCCGCCGGCGGAAAAGCGAAAACGATGAAAATCGTACGCGCGCTGAAGCAAGACGAGCGCCGGGCCCGTGCGCTCGCTTCGATTGGCGCTGAAATCGCCTTGCGGGGGTCGCACGAGGGCGCCGCGCCGCTATTCCTGCTGGCCCTGCAGGATATCGAAGGCATTACCAACCCGAAAATCCGGGGCGAAGCGCTTATCCATGTCATCCGAAATCAAGCCAAGGCGGGCCGGCTCGCCGATGCCTTCAAGGCCGCCGGCAAAATCAGGGACTCCCGCCTGCGGCACCGGGCGCTATTCGCCATGGGCGAGGCCATGCTGGAGATGGGTAAGATCAAAGAAGCCCTAAAATTGATCGACTACCTGCCTGATATCGGCATGCGCGCCTGGATTTACGCAGCGGGCGCAAAATACAAGCTTCAAACCGGCGACCGGACGGGCGCGGAAATGCTGCTGGCCAAGGCGCTCGACCCGACCGGTACAACCACAACGCCCGAGATGCTCTCCCGGGCCCTGCCTGAATTATACGAAATGCAGATTGCGCTTGGTGCAACACCCTCGGCCAAAAAGGTTTTCAGCCGCGTCCGCAAGCTGCTCGGACAAATTCCCGACGGCCCCAAGAAGATATATGTCATGACGCGTCTGGCCCGGGCCCAGGCCGCGGGCGGACAACAGGACGCCATGGAACGATCCCTCGGGTTTGCCTGGCGGATCGCCTGGCTCAATAAGGATCGGGTAATTTTCCCCGAGTTGCTCGAACACATTTCGGAGGCCCAGCTTGCGGTTGGCGAATTGCTGACGGCATTCGATACCGCGGCGCGTATTCCGGACGAGACGGCGAATGCGCCCGGTGAAAACTTCAACTTTGGAATTAACCGGAAGCAGCCGAAATACCGGGCGTTGCAAGCCGTCGCGGTCGCTGCCGCAAAACGCGGCGACGGCAAGCTCGCGCTCCGGGCGGCCCGGAAGATAACCCATCCCGGGGCACGCGCCGGCGCCTATAGCGCCATTGCGCTAGCGCTCCCGCTCCGAGCGCAGCAAGCAAAGGCAGCCCCTAAGGCATCCAGTTGGGAAGACTTCGAAAAGGCTGGGACTCCGGAAAACACCCGCGACTAATCCTCTTGAGTCGCAGCCGAATCGCAACCGTCGCCTCTAACTCTGCGCGGCCATTTCACTCTTAGCCTGATCCATCAACCGAACCATCTCGGTACGAACCGAACGCTCGGTCAGCGCTATATTTTTTGCCTCGATATCGTGCATCACCTTGCGCAAGACGTCGTCATCACCGGGCTCCTCAAAGTCGGATGCGACGACTTCCTTCGCATAGGCTTCCGCGTCGCCGCCTTCCAGTCCAAGCTGTTGCGCCACCCAAAGCCCCAAGAGCTTATTCCGCCGTGCGGTAACTTTGAACTGAAGCTCTTGATCTTTCTGGAACTTTGCCTCGAAGGCTTTTTCACGTTGGTTGAATTGGGTCATCTTGGTTTCATCCCTTTCGAACGATTTCCCTAGTCTTTATATGGGGACTATTTCGGGCGAGGGTATAGCCTGCTTGGCGGTCGATTGCCAACGCCGCCGGCGTTTTACGCTAGCACCGGTTATGTGCTAAGCGAAGGCCGTATGTGCACACTCACCCTTCTGCGCCGGCCCGGCCACCGCTGGCCCCTGCTTCTCGCCGCAAATCGAGACGAAATGACCGACCGTCCCTGGGATCTACCGGACCATCATTGGCCCGACCGTCCGGAGGTTGTCGCCGGCCGCGACCGGCTGGCTGGCGGTAGCTGGCTGGGGTGCAACACTCATGGAGTGACGGCCGCCATACTCAATCGCGAAGGATCGCTCGGTCCGTCGAAAAACAAGCGCAGCCGCGGCGAATTGGTGCTTGAGGCCTTGGACCATGCGGATGCCAGTGCCGCCGTCGCCGCGTTGAGCGATATCGACCCCGCGGCGTATCGCAGTTTCAATCTGGTCATCGCCGACAACGTCGACGCGTTCTGGCTGGCCAGCCGTGACGGCGCCGACCGCGTAGAGTCTGTTGCAATACTTCCCGGCCTCGCGATGCTGACCTCCGCCGATCTCAACGACACCTCGCACGCCCGGATCGGATTGTACCTGCCGAAATTCCAGGCGGCCGCGGCACCGAACCCCGATGCGGGTGACTGGGCCGCATGGCAGAAAATTCTTTCGAATAAAGAATTTAACCCCACGGCCGGGCCGAGCGGCGCCATGTGCGTGGTGACGGATTACGGCTATGGCACCGTATCGGGCAGCCTCATTGCGCTTGCCGGCGCAGAAGCATCGTCGGATGATGTCGCCGACATCTGGCTGTTTGCGCCGGGGCCACCGGACAGCGCTGACTTTGCGCCGATTACGATTACCTGACCAATTGCATTTTTCCCGCCACCGATACAAGTATTCGAACCGCCGAGCGTTGCAGGAATAGAGGACAAAATCGGCCGATGCAGGAAATGCAATTCGAACCTTGTGATCTCCCGCGCGGAACGGAAACCTTCCGCCAGGAGGTTCGCGAATTCCTGGGCGAAGCCTTGGCCGACTACCCGGCCTCGCGCCTTGCCAAATCCTGGGCCGAAGGCGATGCCGCCTTCAGCCGCAAGATCGCGAAACAAGGCTGGATCGGCATGACGTGGCCGAAAAAATATGGCGGTCAGGAACGCAGCGCGCTCGAGCGTTACGTCATGCTGGAAGAAATGCTCGCAGTGGGCGCGCCGGTGGGACTGCATTGGATTGCCGACCGCCAGAGCGGCCCGCTCATCCTACGATTTGGAACCGAGGCGCAAAGACAGGAAATCCTGCCGCGGATCACCCGTGGCGAGGCCTTTTTCTGCATTGGCATGAGCGAGCCGGACTCCGGTTCCGATTTGGCATCCGTTCGCACCCGCGCCGAGAAGGTCGACGGCGGCTGGGTGGTCAACGGCACCAAGGTTTGGACTTCCGGCGCGCATAACTGCGATTTCATGATCGGGTTGTTTCGTACCGGCGGCAAAGCCGAGGAAAGGCATGATGGCCTGTCGCAGTTCCTGGTGGATATGAAAACGCCCGGTATCGAAATTCGGCCGATCATCAACATGACCGGCGATCACGATTTCAATCAGATCCATTTCGAGGACGTATTCCTGGCGGAAGATCGCCTGATCGGCGGCGAGGGCGACGGCTGGAAACAGGTCGTCGCAGAGCTAGCTTTCGAACGCGCCGGCCCGGAACGCTATATGAGCAATATCCCGATGGTTGCCCAGCTCATCAACGCATGTTCGCAAGATCCTGGTGAACGCGCCGCGGTCGGCATCGGCCGCATGGTGGCGCAGCTCGCCACGTTGCGCGAGATGTCGCTATCCGTCGCCGGAATGCAGCACGCCGGCCAGGATCCGGCGCTCGAGGGGACCGTCGTAAAGGAACTCGGGGTCACCTTCGAACAGGGCATCCCCGGCATCGCGCAGGATTTGACCGGTGCCGAGCCGCTGCTCGACCATGGCGACGAATTCGGCAAATCACTCGCCTTCGTGACGCAGGCGTCGATTTCATATTCCCTGCGCGGCGGTACCCGCGAAGTGGTTCGCGGCATTATTGCGCGCGGGTTGGGCCTCCGATGAGCGAACTCCGCGACATTCTCGAAGAGTCGGTATCCCGGTTGTTCGACGATTTCGTCACCCGCGAAACCTTGGAAGCGGCCGAAAGCGGTGTCTGGCCCGAGCCGCTTTGGACGGCCCTCACCGAGAGCGGCCTGACCCGGCCGCTGGTCGCCGAATCACAGGGTGGCGCCGGTGCGAGTTGGCACGATGCCTTCGTCATCATCAAGGCGGCGGGCCGATCCGCCGCGCCGGTACCCTTGCCGGAGACGATTCTCGCGGGCTGGCTGCTCGGTCGGTCCGGCATGGATATCCCCGATGGGCCGATGACGATTGCCGGTACCGGAGCAGCGCCGCTGCCCAGGCTCTCGCGGGAAAACGGTGGATGGCGGGTATCCGGCGTCCTGCCGGCTGTGCCATGGGGCGCGACCGCCGGCCACGTGGTGCTCACAGCCAGTCATGACGGTGAAACCCGACTTACCCTGGCAGATACGTCCGACGCCACCTGCCAGCCCGACCGCAATACGGCGCGCGAACCCCGCGATGAATTGAGTTTCGACACCGCGCCGGTCGAAGTACTCGCCGCGGACGTCGCCGCCGATGACGGTATCGGTCTGTATGGCGCCATGATCCGCGCGGCGCAGATGGCGGGGGCAATCGAACACACACTCGCAGCGGGCGTGCAATACGCCAACGACCGGGTCCAGTTCGGCAGGCCGATTGCAAAGTTCCAGGCGATCCAGCATCAACTGGCCACCCTCGCCGCGCTCTCCGCACAAGCCACACTTGCCGCCGAAAGCGCTTTCCGCGCCGCCGACCGGCGCGATCCCCGTTTCGAGATCGCCTGCGCCAAGGTCATCGCCGGAGAAGCCGCGGGCGCGGCCGCGGCGATCGCCCATCAGGTGCATGGCGCGATCGGGTTCACCTACGAGCATTCGCTGCATTTCGCCACACGCCGGCTCTGGTCTTGGCGGCCGGAATTCGGCGGCGATAGCCGTTGGGCGGAGGAACTCGGCCGAAGTGTGGCGGCGCGTGGCGGGGATGCACTCTGGTCGGACCTTACGCAGCGCCAATCCGCCGGCGCCGCCGAATGAGACTCACTCCGCGGCGGTCTTCGACAAATCCCGTTGCAAATTTCCGGTCGCTGGACGGGCATCCCTAAGCCATTGATTAACAATAACCAAATGTAACGAATATAGGTTTTTCAAGAGCTTAATTGTCGCGGCCATTGCCAGTTGCTATATGAGGTTGGACAGAAGGACCCGCCGGGCCCTTCGATGAAAGGTTTCCCGAAAATGGCGAGACGCAGACGAATTTACGAGGGTAAGGCCAAAATCCTCTTTGAAGGGCCGGAACCCGGAACTCTGGTGCAGTACTTCAAGGATGACGCAAGCGCGTTCAACCGAAAGAAAACCGGCACCATCACTGGTAAGGGCGTTCTCAACAATCGGATCTCTGAGTATCTGATGGTCCGGCTTGGCGAAATCGGCATACCGACCCATTTTATGCGGCGTCTCAACATGCGCGAACAATTGGTGCGCGAGGTTGAAATCATTCCGATCGAAGTGGTCATTCGCAATGTCGTTGCCGGATCGCTTGCAAAACGGTTCGGCATGGAGGAAGGCGCCCCCCTGCCGCGATCGATCGTGGAATACTATTACAAGGCCGACGAGCTCGACGATCCGATGGTGTGCGAGGAGCACATCACCGCGTTCGGTTGGGCAACGCCACAGGATATCGACGATATGCTCGCGCTGGCCTTGCGTATCAACGATTTCCTGAGCGGCCTGTTCCTGGGGGTCAACCTGAAGCTGATTGATTTCAAACTCGAATTTGGCCGCCTGTACGAAGAAAGCGGCGATATGCGCGTTGTGCTGGCCGACGAAATTAGCCCGGACAGTTGCCGCCTTTGGGATTTGGAAACGAACAAGAAGCTGGACAAGGACCGCTTCCGGCACGATCTCGGTGAAGTCGAGGAAGCCTATCAAGAGGTTGCACGGCGGCTCGGAATCCTGCCGGAGGGCGGCCCGGGTGACATCCGGGCGCCGGACCTGGTGCAGTAGGACAGCCACGTGAAAGCACGGGTACATATCACGCTCAAAAAGGGCGTTCTCGATCCGCAAGGCAAGGCCATCCGCCATGCGCTCGAAGCACTAGGATTTTTGGGCGTCACCGACGTTCGCCAAGGCAAGGTCGTCGAACTCGAACTGGTCGAGGAAGATCCCGAGCAGGCGCGCGCGCAGGCGGAAGAAATGTGCCGCAAATTGCTCGCCAACACCGTAATCGAGAATTACGAGATCGAACTGGAAACATGAGCCCCGCCGGTATGGTCCCCGGCATCCACGGAGCCCAGACGTGAAAGCCGCCGTCATCGTTTTTCCCGGTTCAAACTGCGACCGCGACGCTGCGGTCGCGCTGGAGCAGGCGACCGGCGCCGAACCCGCAATGGTCTGGCACCGGGAAACCGAACTGCCCAGCGTCGACGTGATCGTCATTCCGGGCGGGTTTTCCTATGGCGACTACCTGCGGGCCGGCGCGATGGCGGCGCAATCGCCGGTGATGCGCGAAGTGGTAGCCCATGCCGAACGTGGCGTGCCCACGCTCGGTATCTGCAATGGCTTTCAAATTCTGACCGAAGCCGGTTTGCTGCCGGGCGCCCTGATGCGCAACGCCGGTCTGAAATTCATCTGCCGGCCGGTCGACTTGCGGGTCGAGAACAGCCAAACCCTGTTT
>CAYYBI010000300.1:0-8171 GCA_964469835.1 uncultured Rhodospirillaceae bacterium | reverse complement strand
GTTGAGCAGGAGAACCGGATCGAGATTGCCTTGCACCGGCAGCATCGGTTGCAAGATCGTGCGCGCCCAGGACAGCGGCACCGCGCTGTCGAGCCCGACTGCCGTCACCCCGGTTTCGCGTATATAGCGCTCATAATTGATGCCGGCCCCGCGCGGAAATCCGATGATCGGCACACCCGGATGACGGCTCCGCACCTGCTCGACAATCCGTCGTGCCGGCGCGATCGACCAACGCGCGAAGGCGCCTTCCGGCAATACGCCCGTATGGCTGTCAAATAGCTGAACCACCGACGCGCCTGCATCGATCTGGCGATTGAGATACGCCACCGTCGCTTCGACCAAGACGTCAATCAATTTTTCAAATCCATCCGGATCGGCAAGCGCCCAGCGTTTAACCGTATGAAAATCGCGACTGGTCCCGCCCTCGACCATGTACGTCGCGACCGTCCACGGCGCGCCGGCGAAGCCGATCAGGCTGCACCCTCCGGGCAGCGCTTTCGATACGCGCCGCACCGTCTCATAGACCGGCCCAAGCGTCTCCTCGAAGCCATCGGCAGCCGCGCCGGCGGCGGATTGTAACGCCGATACGCCCGCGCTATCCCGAATCGGTGCGAGACGCGGCCCCTCGCCTTCCTCGAAGCGTACCTCCTGTCCCAGCGCCTGAGGGATCACTAAAATATCGGAAAACAGGATTGCAGCATCGACACCGAATCTTCGAACCGGCTGAAGGGTAACCTCGGCCGCAAGCTCCGGCGTGTAGCACAGCGTCAGAAACCCGCCGGCTTCGGCGCGAATCTTCCGGTATTCCGGCAGATAGCGCCCTGCCTGGCGCATCAGCCAGACCGGTGGTATCCGCAGGGCTTCTCCCGCGAGTGTGCGGAGCAGGGGTGATGGCTCATCCGCAGGCCGACGGGATGTCACGTCTTGGTTTCCCTGGTTTGCATCTCTATTACTAATATAGATTCTTAAATTAGATTGTAGTTGTAGTGATGCGGTGAGAAGCGGGGATTATCGGAATGCCGATCTTATCCCCTGCATGCTGTGCATTCATTGCCGGCTTGTGTATAAGCGGAAACCCGGACCGGGCCAAGCCAATAGCTTTGGCGAGTCGCGCATTGGGTGAAATGGGAGGACAATAGAATCTTCCCTCGACTTATCCCGGCAATGCGGCCCGGTGCGTATCAATTGTCCCTATGGGGACAGTCTGTGCAGTGATTACGGTCTAGCGGGGGCTAATTGGGCGATCCGCCGGAATCGTGTAGTTATCCAGAATCTATCCGCAACCGGACTGTATGAAATCATGACAACGGACCAAGCGGCCAACGCGGCAGATTTACAGCGTTTTCATCTCCACCTTGTCTCGGACGCTACCGGCGAGACCATCCATAGCGTTGCCCGGGCGTGCCTCTCGCAATTCGAAGGCGTCGAACCGCAGGAACACCATTGGACCCTGGTGCGAACCACCGGCCACGTCGACAAGGTACTGGCCAGCGTCACCGATCATCCGGGTGTCGTCATGTTCACCATCGTCAACGATTCCTTGAGAAGCGCCCTGCAGAACGGGTGCCGGCAGCTCAGCGTGCCGTGCATCCCCGTGCTCGATCCGGTGATCGGCGCCCTCGCCTCCTATCTCGGCGTCGAAAGCCGGGGCGAAGCGGGCCGGCAGCACGTTCTGAACGCCGAATATTTCGAGCGAATCGATGCCATGACCTTCGCGCTCAACCACGATGACGGCCAGGGTCTTTGGAATCTGGCTAATGCGGACGTCATCCTGGTCGGCGTGTCGCGAACGTCAAAAACGCCCACCTCGATGTATGTCGCGAATCGCGGACTGAAGATCGCCAATGTCCCGCTCGTGCCAGGGGTCGAGCCCCCGGCCGAATTGTTCAGCGATGCCGTTGCCGCCGGCCCGCTTGTGGTCGGGCTGACCAAGACACCCGAGCGATTGATCCAATTGCGGCGCAACCGGCTTCGCCTGCTGAGTCAGGAGGAAGAGACCGATTATGTCGATCTCGAGCGCGTGCGGGCCGAGGTTGCCGACGCCCGCCGTCTGTTTGCGAAACACGGCTGGCCGGTGATCGATGTGACGCGGCGGTCGATCGAAGAAACCGCCGCCTCCATTCTGCAACATTTTGAGCGATCGCGTGAAAGCGAAGACTGACGATGGCTGACATGGAGCCGAACCGGCTGGTGCTGGCCTCGGCCAGCCCCGCGCGCGCCGCAGTCCTGCGTCAGGCCGGGCTGAGCATCGATCAGGTGCCGGCCGCGGTCGATGAGGAAGAGGTCAAGCATGCGCTGCGCGCCGAAGGCAGTCCTGCGGCCCATGTCGCCGAAACACTGGCTGATCTCAAGGCGCAGCATGTCTCGCGCCGTCAAGGCGGGGCATTCGTCATCGGCGCCGATCAAATGCTTGAGTGCAACGGCGTCTGGTTCGACAAACCGGCCGACATGGATCATGCGCGGGCGCATCTGAGGGCGCTGCGCGGGACCACGCATGACTTGATTACCGCGGTGGCGGTGGTGCGCGACGGCGCGCGGCTCTGGCACCACGTGGCGACCGCACGGTTAACCATGCGGCCGTTCAGCGACGCGTTTATCGAGCACTACCTCGCCGATATCGGCGAAGACGCCTGCCGGTCGGTTGGCGCCTATCAGCTCGAAGGCCTCGGCGCGCAATTGTTCAGCAAGGTCGACGGCGATTTTTTCACCATACTCGGGTTACCCCTGTTCCCGCTGCTGGACTTCCTGCGCGGGCATGGCATCGTGGACGAATGACGCTTACAGGCAAGGCCCGGCTCGCCGGCGTGATGGGGTGGCCGGTGGCGCATTCGCAATCGCCCCGGCTGCACGGCTATTGGCTTTCCGAGTACGGCGTCGACGGCGCCTATCTGCCGCTCGCGGTGCGGCCGGACGATCTGGCCGCGGCGCTGCGGGCATTACCGGTGCTGGGATTTCGTGGCGTCAATCTGACCCTGCCGCACAAGGAACGAGCGTTGGCGCTGTGCGACGAGGTCTCCGAGCCGGCGCGGCGCATCGGCGCGGTCAACACCATCGTGGTCGATGAGGACCGCCGCCTTGTCGGAAGCAACACGGATGCCTTCGGGTTTCTCGCCAATTTGCGTGACGTCAGCGACTGGCGCGCCGATGCGGGCCCGGCGGTCGTCCTCGGTGCGGGCGGCGCGGCGCGCGCGGTGGCGGTCGCCCTCAGCGACGCGGGCGTGGAGTCGATTGCCTTGATAAACCGCACGGCCAGCCGGGCCGAGGCGTTGGCGCAAACACTGGGCGGCGCGGTTCATGCCGTTCCCTGGGCGGCGCGGGCGGATGCCCTGGCGGGCGCGGCGTTGCTGGTCAACACGACCACGCTCGGCATGAGCGGACAACCACCGCTCGAGCTGGATTTGGATGCCCTTCCCGGCGACGCGGTGGTCAATGACATCGTTTATGCGCCGCTCGAAACCCCGCTGCTTGCCACCGCGCGCGCGCGCGGCAATCCGGTGGTCGATGGGCTCGGCATGTTGCTGCATCAGGCGCGGCCGGGATTCGAAGCCTGGTTCGGTGTCCGGGCCGAGGTAACGGCCGCGCTGCGCGACTTCGTGCTCGACGGGCTGCACTAGGGGGTCGGGGCGTGGTCATCCTCGGTCTTACGGGCTCGATCGGCATGGGCAAGAGCACGGCCGCGGCGATGCTGCGTCGGCTCGGCGTGCCGGTGCATGATTCGGACGCGGCGGTGCATCGCCTGCTGGGCCCCGGCGGCCGCGCCGTCGCCCGCGTCGAGGCGGTCTTTCCGGGGGTTGTTGTGGACGGCGCCGTCGACCGGGCGGCGCTCGGCAAGCGCGTGTTCGGCGATCCTGCTGCCCTGCGGCGCCTCGAACGGATCCTTCATCCGATGGTCGGCGCGGAAAAGGGACGGTTTCTGCGCCGTTGGGCGGAGCGCCGCGTCCGAGTCGTGGCGCTGGACGTACCGCTGCTGTTCGAGACGGGTGGTGACCGGCGGTGCGACGCGACAATCCTGGTGACCGCGCCGGCCTTTGTGCAAGCCGGCCGAGTCCTGCGGCGGCCCGGCATGACGCGCGAACGGCTGGCTGAAATCCGTGCCAAACAGATGGCGGATGGCGAAAAGCGCCGCCACGCCGATTTCATTGTCATGACCGGGAACGGCTACAATTCGACCTTGCGCCGACTCACCGGGATCGTCAGATTGATGGAACACCGCACCGGATGCCACTGGCCGCCGCGCTGACCGCGCGGTCCGGTGCAGGTGGCGGCGGAGCGTTACAGCGGAGCGGCAGAAACGGCACCATGCGAGAAATCGTCCTCGACACCGAAACCACCGGGCTCGATCCGAATGCCGGACACCGGGTCATCGAAATCGGATGCATCGAACTGGTGAACCACATCCCCACCGGCGAGACCTTTCATCAGTATATCAATCCCGAACGCGGCATGCCGCAGGAAGCGTTTGCGGTGCACGGGCTCTCTGAGGCGTTTCTGGCGCAGCATCCGGTGTTCGCCGACATCGCCGCGACCTTCGTGGAGTTCATCGGAGACGCGACACTGGTGATTCACAATGCGGCGTTCGACATTGGCTTCATCAATGCGGAGTTGGCGCGGCTCGACCGGGAGACGGTTCCGATCGGGCGCGCGGTCGATACGGTGCGGCTGGCGCGCGCCAAATTTCCCGGCGCCCAGGCCAGCCTGGATGCGCTCTGCCGCCGCTTCGAAATCGACAATTCGGCGCGTACCAATCATGGCGCGCTGCTGGATGCGGAATTGCTGTCGCTGGTCTATCTGGAACTGATCGGCGGCCGGCAACCGGGGCTGGAACTCGCTTCCGCGAAGCGCGAGGGCAGATCAATTCAAGCCGAGCGGCCGCTCCGGCCGGCGCGACCGCATGCGCCGAGCCCAGAGGAATTGGAGGCGCACGCGGCGCTGGTATCAACGCTGTCGGATCCGATCTGGCGGCGCTGAAGTCCCTGAGGGCCCTGAAAATCGGGGCTCAGTCGGCCGTTCCCTGCGGGTCCTGCTGCTGCATGTTTGCCATGCTGTCCCGGTACATCTGCATGAAGTCCACCGCGCCGATCAACAGCGGCGGAAAGCCGCTGTCGCGGGTCACGTTGGCGAGAATGGCGCGGGCGAAGGGAAACAGGAATCGCGGGGCCTCAATCAGCACCATCGGCTGGATGTGCTGTTCCTCGATCGGTCCGATCTCGGCGATCCCGGCGTATTCGAGTTCCGCCATGAACACCACGTCGGCGCCGCTGCGGGCTTCGGCGCTGATCGTCAGCACGACCTCGTAATTCCGATTGCCGAGATCCTGTGCCGCGACATTGACGCCGACATTCACCTCCGGCTGTTCGGTCGATTCATAAATTTGCGGCGCGCGCGGATTCTCGAACGATAAATCCTTGATGTACTGCAGCTTGAAAATGAGGGCCGCTGCCTCTTCTTCCTGTCCCGCGCCGCCGTTGGATCCGGCATCTTGTGTGGTATCGCTCGCCATGGCGGCCTTCTCCCTGATTGCGGCGCGAGCGCTATCATGGATCGGTTTCGGGCACAACCGCACCGCCACCGGGATGCGGCGCGGTCGGATTGAACCGCACCAGGTCGGCGTTTTGCACGCGATGACCGGTGAGCGCGCGGATGACGCCCCAATGGGTGATTACCAGCGTGCCGGCCCAGGTGTCACCGCTGATCTGGTCGCGAAACTGCTTGCACCGTTGCTCGAGCGCCGCCTCGCTCTCCTCGATTTCAGGCCACCAGTCTTCCTCCAGATGATCCAGGCTCAGATCCGGCCAACGTTCGGTCAGTGCCGACCGCGGTGTGCCGATATCGCAGGTAAAGACGGCGCGCTCGCCGACGGACGGATCGATGAACAACGGAATGTCCAGCGCCTCGGTGACGATCTCCGCCGTTTCCAGGGTCCGACGGTAGGGGCTGGCGATAACGCGGCGGACCGTCAAACTCCGCAGACGCTCGGCCGCCCGCGCGACCTGAAGGCGTCCGTCATCGGTAAGCTCCGGGTCCCGGATGCCGGGATCTTTCCGCGATTTTCCGTAAACAACGTTGAAGACGGTCTGGCCGTGCCGCATAAGAATCAAACGGATGGTCTCCTATTTGCGCCGCCACGGGCTGTCATCGCTGGGCGGCGTCGTGCCGGGCTCGTCGGTGACATCCGTATAGTCGCCTTCGATCACCGTGTCGTGTGCTGGCCGGCGGGCGCCGCCGCCGCCAAGGTCGATCTCTTCGCCGTTCACCCAGACCCGGCTCTGCGGATTGCGTACCAGGCGGCGCAACACGAAGTATCCAAGCGCATCGCGCAGCGGCGGAATCAGCAGGGCGAACCCGACCGCATCGGTGAGGAAGCCCGGTGTCAGCAGCAGCGCACCGGCGACCAGCAGGCACAGGCCGGAAAACAATTCGCCGACCGGCATTTCGCCGCGGGCGAGTTTTTCCTGCGTCTGCGCCAGCACGCGCAGCCCCTGACGGCGCAGCATCCAAGCGCCGACCAGCGCGGTCAGCACGATGACGCCCAGCGTCGGCCAGAGGCCGATCCATTTGCCGGCCTCGATGAAGACGGCAATTTCCGCGATCGGCACCAGAATGAACGCGAGGAGAATTATACCTGCCATGCTTGCCCTTTCTTAGCCGACTGCCTATCTAACAAAGAGGCGGCAGACAAGGCCATCGCGCTGCCTGGTTTGTTGTTTGAGTAAACCTCTTTAACCTTTAGCCTCTATAACCTAAGGTCGGACTGGCACTCATTCAACGGATGGCCGAAACAGGGCTCTGGAAAGAGGGCTGGATTAATGCGCGGTGCGTCGAATGGTCGTCATCGCATTAATGGGATCGAATTGAAGCACACGAGCGATAATTAGGTATGGACGGCGGCTTCGAATCACTCGACATCATTCTGTTTGCGCTTCTCGCGGCCTTCCTTGTGTATCGGCTGGGCAGCGTACTCGGGAAACGAACCGGCCATGAACGGCCGGGCAATGAAGGATTCGGCCCGCTCGGCGGGTCCGAGAGCAAGTCCGGCGAATCCAGCCAGGACAATGTGGTGACGCTGCCGCATCGTGATGCGGTAGCGCCGGATCGCGAAAAAGAGCCGGATACGCCGCTCGGCGCCGCCATTACCCAGATCATGGTCGCGGATCCCAGCTTTACACGTGCCAGTTTTCTGGACGGCTCGCGCGCCGCGTTCGAAATGGTGATCACCGCCTTCGCGCTGGGTGATTTGAAAACACTGCGTATGCTGCTGAGCGATGACGTATACGATAATTTCGCCGGTGCAATCCGCAGCCGCGAGCAGAATAGCCAGACAATCGAAACCACCTTGGTTGGCATCGATGCCGCAGAAATCATTGAGGCGGACGTTCAAAACGACACGGCGCTGGTTACGGTCAAATTCGTCAGTCAGCAGGTCAATGCGACACGGGACGAAAGCGGCAAGGTGATCGATGGCGATCCAAGCGCGGTGGACAAGGTCACTGATATTTGGTCGTTCGAGCGCCGCCTCGGCATATCCGACCCCAACTGGACGCTGGTTGCGACCCGCAGCCCGAGCTGACGGCGCAGTGTGCCGCGATCGGCGCGGCCGCAGGCCGTGCCGCCATGGCTTGTGGGTGTTGACCGCGATCGTCGGGTTTTTGCTGGCCGCTTGCGAACCGCCGCCGACGCGCGAAGAAGGGCTTCGCCTGACAGCGCTCAGCTTTGACGACATCGCCGGCTGGTCCGACGACAACCACGCGCCTGCCCTGATTGCCTTTCGCCGGTCGTGCGGAAAATTGACTGCCGACGGTGCGTCCCAGCCGGTCGGCATCGCGCGGATACCGTTGACCCAGGACGATTGGAATCCTGTTTGCGAAGCCGCGTCCCGGACGCCCGGCGAAGACGGCCTCGCCGCCCGGCAATTCTTCGAACAATGGTTCCGTCCGTTCCGCGCCGCCGGCGTGGAGGGGGACGAGGGCCTGTTCACCGGCTATTTCGAGATCGAGTTGCGCGGCGCACGGCAGAACGGCGGCGGCAAATCGGTTCCCATATATCGGCTGCCCGACGACCATGTCATCGCCGATCTCGGTCGGTTCGACGCCGCGCTCAAGGGCCGGCGGCTGATCGGCCGCGTCGAAAGCGGCCGGCTTACGCCGTATCACACGCGCGCCGCGATCGACCGG
>CAYYBI010000299.1:0-10564 GCA_964469835.1 uncultured Rhodospirillaceae bacterium | reverse complement strand
CCCATAGCCGCCCGGTCCCACCGGATTGGCCTGCCGCAAGCGGACCCGCGTCATTTCTTCGTCGTCGTCCGCATAGCCGAAATAGGTCCAGTGCAGGTCGAATGCGCCCGGGCCGCGCGGGACGATATGCCGGGTGGCGAGCGTGTTGGTTTGCTGCTGGAAAATGATGCTGGGCCAGATCGTCTGCATCACCACCGTGGTATCGCCGGGAAATTCCTTGACGGGCGTCAGCAGCTTGGCGTCGTTCAGGGTCATGTCGGCCTTGAAGCGGCCCATCTCGGCGGTGTCGCTGGTCGCTTTCTGCTCGCCCTTGCGGGAAATTAGCGCCGAATGCCGACCGGTTTCGTCCAGCCGGACGGCGCTCGGATTGTCGGCGCGGAACAAACCGAAGGTGATCAGGAAGACGTGCAGCAGCGAGGCGTGATAGGGGTCCTTGATGTTTTCGAACATCAGCTTCCAATTCGACGGAATACGCTGGCGCTGATAGCCGAGAATATTTAGCGTGCGGCCGTCGAACAGCCGGTCGAAATATCCCAGCATGCTGTCGCCGAGATAGTCCTCGAGCGGCGGCAGGTCTTCCGCGAAGGACGCGAAGACGACGCCGTTACGCTCGGCCACCTGCAACCGTTGCAGATGATGATCGTCGAGCTCGAACGCCGCCGGCATGCCGCCCTGACGCTTTAGCCCCCGGCGAAACGGCACGCCGATCAGCTTGCCGGTCAGGTCGTATGTCCATTGATGATAGGGGCAAATGAACTCGTTCGCGGTACCGCGCTGCTTTTGGCAAAACTGCACCCCGCGATGAGCGCATTTGTTGACGAACACGTTCAGGCCGCCGTCGCTATCGCGGGTCAGAACCACGGGGATATCGCCGATGAACGAACGGCGGAACGAACCGGGTTCCGGTACTTCCGCGATCAGCCCCACGTAATTCCAGGACGGGCCCTTGAATATACGCGCCTGTTCGCGCGCGTAAATTTCGGCGTCCGTGTAGATCCAATAGGGAATTCGATGAATACCTGCTTCCGGCCAGCGCCGCTCCGTGCGGTGCCCGGTATCCGCCTCAGCCATCTGTTAGCCTTCCGCCTCGGTGTTTCGCCGAATATCGGGGAATTCTGGGCGTCGCCTTACGTCCGGTCAATGCACAATGGGAAAACGGCGGCGACAACCGGTGCGAATGCGGGTTCGTATCAATCATGCGTCGGAAATCGATTTCTTATTGTGTACTCCTGTTGGTCACCCTTTCCGCCGTCGTGATCGCGGCGGGCAGAAATTCGGCTGCACAGCGTTTTAAGAGGCCTCCATGACGTGAGTGCTCTGTGCGATTATCTAATTTTGCCGCCAATATTGGCGAAGTGACGGTAATCGCGCATTGGCGCCGCCAAAATATTACTAGGTCGGAAGATTTATAAATTACGGTCGATTTAACTCGGAGGCGGTCTTGCCGGCACGAATGTTCCGTCCTAGATATTACCAGTGCTTTGGCCGCGACGATAAGCCGCGCAAACTATTATCGTCGAAGCGGGACGATATGACCGAGGAAGGCTAGGGTGGCTTGAAGCAAGGAAAACTTATTCACGCATGGAGTTCAAAATGATCAGAGGAATTATCACGCTGCTTTGCGTGCTGTTTCCGGCCACCGCTTTTGCCGGGAACGCGATAAAAGAAATCTCGGGCTACCAAAAAATAGACGTCGTGTTTTCGCAGAACGCGCACACGTGCGATCTGAAAGACGCCAAGAAGTTCACTGAACATTTGACGAAAAAGCTCGCCAGCTTGGGGATCAAGCAGAATGAAAATAGCGTCGTTGTTGCGCGGCTTGGTATCGGCGGCTCATCGTTCGGATTGATTAAAGGGTTTTGCGCGGTCGGAACGGATTTGAGCTTTCAAACGGTTTTGAAATCCAACAACATCGTTACCAAGAACCAAGACGTGCGTGCGGCCGTTGACCGTCTCGGCGCGTTTCCAGTGAACCTCTACAGTATCGGACAGTTCGCAGTGGCACCGCGTGTAGAGTCGGTCACCGCCGGAAAGAAGCAGAACAAGGTTGACGAGAAGATTTATCAGATGATCGACCATATGGCCGAAAAGATCGCGCAAGGCAAAGTGAAGGCGAACTAGGCAGGGTCGTTCCAGACCTTATCATGGGGCGAGCCACCATGCGTTGACGGTGGCTCGCTATTTGAGCGGATTCGACCATGCTGCTTCGGGATTGGTGGAAGGCAGGTTCTTTGCCAACCGGCTCATCCTGGGTGCCGAAGCAGCCGTCTTCTTCCGGGGCCGACCACCCAGCCAAGGCCCTCTTCTGGCGCTAGTGGATATCCTCCCCGGCCGACATCGCCTTGCGTAGATCGTCGACGGAGAACCCGGGGCTACGCGCCGCCTCCAGGATAAAGCTTTCCTTTTTCTCGATGACACCGATTGCGGCGGGCAGGTCGTTGGCGACATCCAGGGGAATGACCACGGCGCCATGGCGGTCCGCATGGACCAGGTCGCCATGGGCCACCGTCATACCGAAAATGCTGACCTGACAGCCGAATTCGACCACATGGACATGCGCGTGGCTTGGCCCCACCTCGCCGCCGATCAGATGGAAGCCTTCGGCCAGCATATCCAGGTCGCGGATCGAGCCATTGGTAACCGCGCCGGGACAACCGAGCGCCTTGTGAACATTGGTCTGAACCTCGCCCCAGAAGGCGCCGAAGCCGGGCACGGAATCGATATCCTGCAACACCGGAATGGTCGGGCCGGGCGCCGATCCAACATATTCGTAATAGGCGAGCCGTTTTTCCTTTTGTTCCGCAGGCGACAGCGACGACGGTTCCATCGCCCGGATCAGGACGGTGCGCGCATAGCCCACGATCGGCGGCAAGGTTACGTCGCAGGAAACCATTTGCGACGTGGTGAAGCCGGTCGCTCGGCGTTCGGGGGCGACGATCTCCAGACCGTTGCAGATCGTCGGCGTGTCATATTTGCGCAATTTATCCAGAAGAGCGTTGTCGAGCGGCGCGGCGGTCATGGGGCGGTCTTCCTTTATTGCTGTTGGCGGTCCATTTTGGTTTTAGGTCCGAGACGATACGGCAGGCGTGCCCACAATGCGAGCCGTGCCTCTTGCCTGTGATTAACAAACATGTTTCCTGAATATACCGGCAAAGTGAAGGGGACACTTCATGCAGAACAAACATAAGGTGCTTGTGCTCGGGCCCTTGCCTGACCCGGCGCTGGCGCTGTTCGACGCGCGCGACGACATCGATCACGAGGTGATCATGGATGTTTCGGAGGAAAACCTGCTGGCGCTGATTCCGGGCGTATCGGGGATTACGGTGCGGGCGGCCAAGATCACCCCGGAAATCATCGCGCGCGCGGACGCCTTGAAAGTGGTTTCGCGCAATGGCGTCGGCTACGACACCGTCAATATTCCGGCACTCGACGAACACGGTATACCGCTCACCGTGGTCGGCACGGCGAACTCGGTGAACGTCGCGGAGCTCGCGTTCCATATGATGTTGTCGATCGCCAAGCGGGGCATGCGGCACGACCGCGAAATCCGCGGCGGCAATTGGGACTACAAATACCAGAACGATATGATCGAGTTGTGGCAGAAGACGCTGCTGATCGTCGGGTTCGGGCGCATCGGCACGCGCGTGGCGAAGCGCGCGCATGCCTTCGAGATGAAGGTTTTGGTCTGTGATCCTTATATCGACCAGAAGATCATCACCGACGCCGGCTGCACGCCGGTTGATGATTTTCGCGCCGTATTGCCGGAGGTGGATTACCTGACGTTGCACCTGCCCAAGTCGCCGGAGACGGTCGGCATGATTGGCGCGGCCGAGCTCAAACAGATGAAGCGCTCCGCGGTGGTGGTCAATTGCGCCCGCGGCGGGCTGGTCGATGAGGCTGCGTTGCACGCCGCGCTGTCCGAGGACACGCTATTCGGCGCCGGGCTCGACGTCTTCGCGGAGGAACCGCCGGCGCCCGACAATCCGCTCTTCGGTCTCGATAACTTTATCTGCAGCCCGCATATGGGCGGCGCCAGCCAGGAAGCCGCGCTGCGCGGGGGGATGGTCTGCGTGCAAAACGTGATCGACGCGATCGACGGCACGCTCGATCCCGATTTCGTGATCAACAAGAATGTACTGCAGCGGTAATTTCGCTGGCGGGAGTATCGAGGAACCCAGGTGAGCGAGACCGTACGCCTGATCGACGTGACCTTGCGGGACGCCCATCAATGCCTGTGGGCGACGCGGATGACGACCGGGATGATGCGCGACATCGCCCCACTGCTGGATCGCGCTGGGTTCGAGGCGATCGATCTGGTCGGCGGCGCGGTCTTCGATGTCTGCGTCCGCTACCTGCGCGAGGATCCGTGGGAGCGCATGCGTATCGTCAGCGGCTGGGTAACCGAAACGCCGCTGATCATCCACACCCGCGGGCAAAGCCTTTTCACCTTCGACTTCTTCGCCGACGATGTGGTCGCACTGGCGGCGGAACGGTATGTCGCCAATGGCATGCGCTACCACACGCTCTACGACGCGCTGAACGACATCCGGAACCTGGAGATTCCGGTAACCGCGGCGAAACGGCTGGGCCTGCATGTGGTCGGCGGGTTGGTGTATACCCATAGCCCCGTGCATACCGACGTCTACTATGCAGGCAAGGCGAAAGAACTGGCCGCCCTGGGTGTCGATGGTATCTTCATCAAGGACCCGAGCGGATTGCTGACGCCGGAGCGGACGGCGACTTTGGTGCCCGCCCTGAAACAGGTCGCTGGGGCGCTGCCCTTGCAGCTTCATTCCCATTGTTTGACCGGGCTCGCCCCCTATGTCGCGTTGCAGGCGGTGAAGCATGGCGTTGACGTCGTTCACACGGCCACGTCGACGCTGGCGAACGGCGCGTCGCACCCGGCGACCGAGGAGGTCACGGAGAATTTGCGGCGTCTTGGCCACACCGTCGCGGTCGATTTGGCGCCGGTCGGGCAGGTGGCGGACCAGCTCGCCTTCATCGCCGCGCGCGAAGGCAATCCGACCGGTGCGGCCATGGACTATGACGAGTTCCATTTCCACCATCAGGTGCCGGGCGGCATGATCTCGAACCTGGAATATCAGCTTTCCACCTTTGGCATGGAAGGCCGGCTGCAGGAAATCCTCGAAGAAGCGGGCCGGGTGCGGGCCGATTTGGGATATCCCATCGTGGTCAGCCCGTTCGCCCAATACATCATGACCCAGGCGGTGTTGAACGTCGTCGGCGGCGAGCGCTATGGCAGCGTGCCGGACGAAGTGCGGCGCTACGTCACCGGCGGCTATGGCGAAATCGCCGGCGACATCGATCCCGATCTGTACGACCGCATCAGCGGCGGGCGCGCGCCGGTGACGGAACGGCCGGGCGCGCTGGTGCCGCCCGCTTTCGACAAGGTGCGGGCCGAATTCGGGCCGTTCGAGTCCGACGACGATCTGCTGCTGGCGGCCTTCTATGCCAAGCCGGAGTACGCCGCGCTGAAAGACGCGGGTCCGATCAAACAGGACTATCCGATCGCCTCGACGCCGCTGGTCACCCTGGTGCAGGAAGTCGCGGCGCGGGCGGATGTCCGCTCTTTCCATTTCGTCGAAACCGCCGCCGGCCGACATTGACAAGGCCGACGCCGCCGGGCTGGATAGCCGCGAATTCGGCCGTCCTGCAGGGCGGCATAAAACAATCTCAAGAGGGAGGCATCAATGCGCGCGAATAACGTCAAACGCATCTGGCGAAAAGGGGGCGCGGTAATAAACGGCTGGTGCGCGATCCCGAGCAGTTTTTCCGCCGAAGTCCTAGCGCACCAAGGCTTCGATTCCGTCACCGTGGATTTGCAGCATGGCCTGGTGCATTACGACACCGCCGTGCCGATGCTGCAGGCGATCAGCACCACGAATGCGACGCCGTTGTGCCGCGTGCCTTGGCTCGAGGAAGGCATCATCATGAAGATGCTCGATGCCGGCGTGTATGGCGTGATCTGCCCGATGATCAACACCAAGGAAGACGCAGAACGCTTGGTCTCTTCCTGCCGCTATCCGCCGAAGGGCTACCGCAGCTTCGGCCCCGCGCGCGCGGCGATGTATGGCGGCGCGGACTATGCGGCGAAAGCCAACAACACAGTGTTGGCGATCGGCATGGTCGAAACCGAATCCGGCCTCGCCAATCTCGACGACATTCTGCAGGTGAAGGGGCTTGACGCGATCTATGTCGGGCCGTCCGACCTCGGCCTCGCGCTGGGCGGCATTCCGACGCTCGATCAGACCGATCCCAAGGTGGTGAAGCAGATTATGCACATCGCGAAACGCTGCAAGAAATTCGGCATCAAGGCGGGCATCCACTGCGCGTCGTCGGCCTACGCCAAGAAGATGATCAAATCGGGCTTCGACCTGGTCACGCTGTCGGCCGATGCCCGCATCCTCGGCGTCGCGGCGGCGGCGATGGTGCAGGACATGCGGCAATAACGGTGGCCTTACGATATACCATTGGACCGACGGTTTTCATATTTCGACTTCGCTCAATATGAGGACTGGAATTCAGGTTTGGCCCAAACTTAGTTTCGCCAAACTCAAAGCCTCGTGCTGAGCGAAGTCGAAGCACGAGGATCGTCACTTACTGATATTTCACTCGGCCGCGGCCGATTGCTCGGCAGTCGTCGCCGCAACCAGTCTCGGCACCCGCGATGCCGGCACGTACACATACCCGTCGAACATCCGGCGGTGGGTGCGGTAGACGCCGACGCTTTCCGCCTTCCAGGCGCCCGACTCCTGCGTCACCACCGGCTTCAGATCCATGATGCCCGACGGCTGCATCAGGCGGATATCCGCATCCGGCGTTTCCGGCGGGCGAGCGAGGCGATGGGCGACGGTGCCCTCGATGCGGGCCGCGACGGAGGTGCAGATCGCGCCGGTTAGCGGCAGCGCCCGGTGGCAGTTGCCGCTGGAGACGATGCGCGCGGTCAGGTCGCCGTCGGCGGCACGCGCAGTCTCGCCGCTTAGCATCGCCGCGTCCTGCGGCGGGCTGACCATGGCGATCTTCGGTTGGTTCGGCAGTTTCGCCCGCGATTCCTCGGGGCTCGCGGACAAGCCCATCAGCACGCCCATATGGTTGCGCGCAGTCTCGATGGCCTCCAGCAATCCCGGCCTTGTATCGATCTCGTTCGGCGATTCCGTGCCGGTCAGCCCGAACACGCCGGCCTCGACGAAGGCGAAGGCATTGCCGGCGTCGACCAGCGACGCCTCGACCGCGCCGAGCCCGGGGATTTCCACCGTATCGACGAGGTTTCCGGTCGGCAGCAGCTTGCCGGTGATCGCGCCGCCGGGGGCGATGAAGTCGAGCCGCTGCGGCGCCCCGGTGCCGGCGACGCCGATCATCGCGTAGTCGCCGTCTACCGCCGCCTGACCCTCGTCCATGCCGAAATGCGCATGGATGATGATGCCGGTATTGGTGTTGTGGATGCGCACATGGGCCTCGGCGCCGTCGACCGCGACGAGCCCTTCGTCGACCGCAAACGGCCCGATCGCCGCCGACATGTTGCCGCACAGGGCGGCGTAGCTGACCCAATCGTCGCGCGGTGACACTTGCGCAAACGTGTAGTCGACATCGGCATCCGGGCGGTCGGAGGGCTCGACGATGCAAACCTTCGAGAGCGAGGAAATGCCGCCGCCCATGCCGTTGAGCTGCCGCGCGTTCGGGTCGGGGCTGCCCATCGCGGCGAGGAAAATTTCCTCCCAGTCGTCGCGTTCCGCCGGCAGGTCGCGGCGGTGCAGGATGATCGCGTTGCTGGTGCCACCCCGCATGAAGGCGGCCGGAATGCGAAGCTGTCTCATGGTGTTCCTCGGTCGGAATTGCTGCGGAACTCTAACGCAGATTTATAGCACGCGAGCATACTCACCGGCTATCGTACCAGTCCTCGATCCACAGTGTGCTGGCGTATTGATGGCCGGTCGGGCGCACGCCCTTCAGCCATGTCGGCATGATGTGCGGTTCCGCCCGGAAATAGAGCGGCAGGGCCGGCAATTCCTCGGCATAGAGCGCCTGCAACCGGTTCCAATGGGCTTGATTGCGGTCCGGCGCGCAGTCCGTCTCCGCCCCCTCGATCGCCCGGTCCATTTCCGGGTTGTTGAAACCGGGAAAATTGCTGCCCGCCCAATTGTTCGCGGCGTTGGGAATTTCCGAAGAATGAAGCTGAGTGCGCGGCACCGCGCGCGGCGCGGCAAGAAAGGCATACATGGCGAGCGAGGGGAATTTGCGCCGCCGCACCGTATCGCCGAAAAACACGCGCGCCGGTTCGTTGCGGATCTGAACCTCGACGCCCACGTCCCGCCAGTTGCTCTGCAGGATCTGCTGGATCAGTTCCCGCGTCTTGTTGCCCGCAGTGGTCATGATCTGCAGGCGCAGCCGTTCATTGCGGGCGTTGTAGCGGACGCCGCCGCGCAGCGTTCCCCAACCCGCCGCCGCCAGCAGGCTGCGCGCCTTGTCCGGATCATGGGCGTATTTCGGCGCGTTGGCGTCGTAGACCTTGTCCAAAGGGCTGATATTGCTGTGCGCGACTTTCTGGTGGCCGCCGAAGATCTGCTTGCTGATCGCCTCGCGGTCGATGGCATACATCAGGGCGCGCCGGACGCGGCGGTCCGCCAGGATCGGATTTTTCCGGTTGAGGTCGATATGCTCATATACCAGCGCCGGCTTGTAGACGAAGCGGAACCGGCTGCCGTGGCGTTTCTCGAAGGCGATTGCCTGGTCGAGCGTCAGACCCACCTCGCCGGCGATATAATCGATGCCACGCGCGAGCAGCGACGCGGTCATCGCCGAGGTATCGGAAATGGTTTTGACGATGATTTCGGTGAAGCGGGGCTTTTTCCCCCACCAGAACCGATTTTGCGTGAGCACGACATGCGATCCCGGCACCACTTGGGCGACCCTGTACGGACCATTCCAGAGGCCGCGATTGGTCGTATCGGTTTCATAGGCGCTGCGGCGCTGGTATTCGACCGGATTGCTGAAATTCTTTCGTTCGATATGCGCCGGCAGCAGGCCGAACTCGGTGATATCGGCAAAATTGCAGGCGCGCTTGTCGAGATGCAGGGTGAAGGTCTTGTCGTTCGCCGCATCGATCCGCGCGACGCGCCGGAAGACGTCCGCCTCGCTGACGCCGGACAGTTTGTGGCGGCCAACCTCCCAGGTGAAGAGCACGTCCTTGGTGGTGATCGGTGTACCATCGCCCCAGCGCGCGTCCTTACGCAGTGTGTAGGTCACGGCGATGCCGGGCTTGCCGTCCGCGGTCTTTTCCAGGCGCGCGGTGCCCTTTGCCAGGCTCGGCAATTCGGTGCACAGCATGCAGACGAGGTTCCAATCCTGGTCGTAGACCGTGATCGGCCGGCGCGCCATCGACAGGATGTAGGTCTTCGCCGCCATGGCGTTGATGTTCGGGTTGAAGTTGTCGGGGAATTGACTCTGCCCGATGATCAACCGGTCCTTGGCGAGCGCGGAAACGGCGGAGAACGCCAAGAGCGCGGAGACAAGCAGCACGCCTTTGATGCGGCAGCGCCTAGACATAGCTGGTAGGCCACGCTTCGAGCCGGTGCTCGCCGATGCCGCCGTTCAGCCGCGATGTGTGGATGTCCATCATTTCGATCAAGTAGTCGCGGGTTTCGCGCGGGTCCAGCACTTCCTTCACGCCGAACACCGCCGCCAAATCGTAAGCCGACCCATCCCGCGCCATTTCCTTCAGCAATTCGGCGTAGCGCTTCGGATCGTCCATTTCCTCGATGCCATGCACCACGGCGACCGCGGAGCGCGGATCCATGAAGCTGACCTCGGTCGTCCACCAGGCGGCGATTTCCTCCACCGTGTTGGCCGCGCCCATATTGATGAAGCCGCGGCCATAGCTCTTGCGCGTGATGATGGTGAATTTCGGCACGGTGGTTTGCAGCAGCGCGTTCATCCAGTTGATGATCTTGCCGATGATGCCCTGTTTCTCGGCCTCCGGGCCGATCATGAAGCCCGGCTGGTCCTGCAAATGCAGGATCGGGATATTGTAGGAATCGCACAGCACCAGGAAGCTCGCCGCCTTGGTGCAGGATTGCGCATCCATCGCGCCGCCCTTGAATTGCGGATTGTTGGCGATCACGCCGAGGCTCTTGCCGTCGACCCGGACCAGCGCGGTACACAGGCTGCGGCCATAGCGCGCCTTGATTTCGAACAGGCTGCCGGTATCCGCGAAGGCTTCGATGATCTTGCGCACGTCATACACCTTCGAGGCTGAGTCCGGCAGCAGGTCGAGAATTTTCTTGCAGGCGTCGTCCGAGCCGTCGGGCACGGGCGCCACAGGCGGCGCTTCGTTCTGGTGGCTCGGCAGGTAGCTGAGGAACCGCTTGACGATGTCGATTGCCTCCTCGTCCGTGTCGGCGACGGCGTCGGCGAACCCGGTGTGCTGTGCGTGCACCCGCCAGCCGCCGAGATCCTCGCCGCTGATATCCTGGCCGACCGCGCGCGACACCATGCGCGGGCTGGAGACCGCCATGACCGCGCCCTTGCGCATCACGTTGAAGTCGGA
>CAYYBI010000298.1:0-6454 GCA_964469835.1 uncultured Rhodospirillaceae bacterium | reverse complement strand
GCGACGCCGACGGCGTGGTCGAAGAAGCCGAACATCGGCGCATCGTTCGGCGCATCGCCGGTAAAGACGAAATGCGTCTGATCCCGGCCGAGGTCGGTGTCGAAGACCTCCGCCATGAGGCGGCGGGCCATCGTCAACTTGTCGAAGCTGCCGAACCAGCCGTTGACATGGATAGAGCTTATTTTTGCAGTGGCGCCGGCCTCTTCAAATACGGAAACGATACGGTCGACCGCGTCTCTCGGCAAGGCTGGCACGTCCTCGCAAAAATCGATGGCGAGGTCGGTTTCGCGATAGGGCTGGTCGGAGGCCACCGCCGCACCGGGGACCGCCGACAGGATTTGATCCCGAACAGCCTCCAGCCGGCTGCGGTTTTCCGCCCGCTCCTCGGCTGATTGGTCGAACCGGCGGGTCATGCGACAGGCGGCCCGGTCATAGTGAAAATAGAACGCGCCGTTTTCTCCCACGACGGCGTCGACCGGCCACATCCGGGCAATATGATCGCACCAGCCGGCCGGCCGGCCGGTAATCGGAATGACGAGAAAGTTGGCCTGCTGCAACGCCTGCATCGCCGAATAGGCTTCAGCGGTGAGGCGACCGTCGGTCGTGAGCGTGTCGTCGATATCGGTAAGGACGCCGCGGATCGCCCTTTGGGCGTCTACCGGGAATTGATCAAGGGGTTGCAGGGTCTTGGATTTCGCCATTGTACCCATCATATGTCCATAGTGTTCCATCAGGGCGATGCCGTGAATTTTGTATCACATTCCGCGCCGGGACCGGACTATAACAGCAGGCGTTTACCGGTCGGTAACGGGAAACCTTTAGAGACAAAGCGGTGAAGAGCACGCCCTACGATCTTCTTGTCATCGGCGGCGGAATCAACGGCGTATCGATCGCCCGCGATGCCGCCGGTCGCGGCCTGTCCGTGCTGTTGTGCGAGATGGGCGATCTGGGCGGCGCCACGTCCTCGGCGAGCAGCAAGCTGGTCCACGGCGGGCTTCGCTACCTCGAACACTATGCCTTTCGCCTGGTGACCGAAGCGCTGCGGGAGCGCGAAGTATTGCTTGCCAGCGCGCCGCATATCGTGTGGCCCATGCGTTTCGTGCTGCCCCACGTGCCGGCGCTGCGCCCGGTCTGGATAATCCGCGTCGGTCTGTGGCTGTATGACCGGCTGGGCGGTCGCCGGCGGCTCGCACCGTCGCGCAAGATCCGATTGCCCGGCAGTGAATTCGCCGCCGGATTGCGGCCGGACCTGGAGACCGGATTCGTCTATTCCGACTGCTGGGTCGACGACGCCCGCCTCGTCGCGCTGGCGGCCGTCGACGCGGCCCGGCTCGGCGCGGAAGTGCTGCCCCGGACCCGTTGCGGCAAAGCGCAGCGCGAAGGCGACCTTTGGCAGGCCGAACTTGCGACGGATAGCGGATCCCGCACCGTTGCGGCCCGTGTTCTGGTGAATGCGGCGGGGCCGTGGGTCGAGCAGGTCGTTGCGGAAGTGGCGGGCGACAATACCCCGGCGCGCCTACGGCTGGTCAAGGGGAGTCATATCGTCATTGGCCGGCGCATCACCGGCGATCACGCACTTATCCTGCAAAATGACGATGGCCGGGTCATTTTCGTGCTTCCCTATGAGCAGGATTGCACGCTGATCGGCACCACCGACGTACCGTACGAGGGCGATCCGGCGGAAGTCACCATTTCCAACGATGAAATCAACTATCTTTGCCGCGCCGTGAACCGATACCTGGCGGAACCCGTAACGCCCGAACAGGTCGTCTGGCAGTACGCCGGGGTGCGGCCGCTCTATGACGATGGCGAGGGGGATCCATCCGACGTGACACGGGATTACGTCCTGACCTTGGATGGAGAAGGGGTGCGGCCGCCGTTGCTGTCCATTTTTGGCGGGAAGATAACAACCGCACGCGTGCTCGCCGAAACCGTGCTGGACCGGCTCAAGCCGTTCTTACCGGGAATGGCTCATGAATGGACGGCGACGGCGACCTTGCCCGGCGGCGATATCGGCGATTTCGATCAATTCCTCGACGCTTTGAGCGGTCGATACGCGGGGTTCGAGCGGCAATGGCTTGCGGGCCTGGTGCGTCGGCATGGCAGCCGGGCGGGCGATATCTTGGACGGCGCGATGGGACCGTCGGATCTTGGCCAGGATTTCGGTTGCGGCCTGTATGCACGGGAGGTCGATTGGCTGATCGAGCATGAATGGGCGCGTGAAGCGGCCGACGTCTTATGGCGGCGCACCAAACTGGGGCTCCGGCTGTCCGAGGGGCAACAGGATGTCCTTTCCCGCTATATGGCGAGGATCCTGTCGGGGAAATCGCTGAACACCGAGTCCACGCCCCATACTGCAAGCTGACGCGCGCGTTCTGGTTTATTGACCGTGTAGGCGAGCAGACGATAACCCGCGTCGCGGATCTGGCGTGCACGCGCGGCATTCAGAATTCGGTGGTTGCAGTGAACGGAGAGGCACTCCAGCGCCTCGGCCCGATCCTGCCAATCGCGTCGCATTCGATGCAGGAGGAGGCCCCGCGGAATCATCGGCGCCGCCTCCCGCGCGGCGGCCAGCGCTTCGGCCGTGAAACTGGAGAAGACCGGCGTGCGCAATGATTTAGGCCATTTTTCGGCGATCGCCCGACCGACGATTGTGCCGGTTTTCCGGGCCCGGCCTTTGGTGGGTTTGATCTCCACATTCGCGCACAAGCCAAGTTGGTCGAGCAAGACGATGGCCGCATCGAGGCGGGGGATTCGTTCGCCGGCGAAGGCGTCTCCGAACCAGGCGCCGGCGTCCAGCCCGGACAATTCCTGAAACGTCTTCTTCGCAAGTTTTCCCGTACCGTCGGTTGTCCGCTCCAGCGTTTCATCGTGCAGCAGCACCGGGATGTCATCCCGGGTCAGCGCCACATCGAACTCGACCCACGTGGCGCCCAACGCCGCGGCCTTGCGGAAGCCGGCCAGGGTATTCTCCGGGGCGTGGCCCGCGGCGCCCCGGTGGCCGATAACGCGGGGAAAGTGGATTGCGCTTGAATCGGTCATGGCATGTTCTGTTTCATCTCGCCCGAATTCCGGGCCCCTGCCGCACTATACCCGATTGTGCCGGCAGCGGCGCTACGGTGCATTGCGCTGAAAACGGCAAAGTTTTGTTGATGTAAGCTGGCGGCTCGCTGCGCTATACTGGCTCCATTCTTTAACATAAATGTCGTCCACCTGCGGTCTCGGCCCTTGCATCGGTCGAATGCTGTGTTGATGGAGATGCCGCCATTTCTGCCACCTTGATATTGCTGAACCTGATTGGTGCGGTCGCCTTGCTGCTGTGGGCCATGCGCATGGTTCGCACGGGTATGACGCGGGCTTTTGGCGGCGCGCTGCGACAGGTCTTGGGTAACCAGCTCGACAATCGGTTCAAGGCGTTCCTCGCCGGGCTTGGGGTTACCGCCCTGCTGCAGAGCAGCACGGCGACCTGTCTGATGACCGCCTCCTTCGCGGGCCGCGGTCTGATGGTGGTGGCGCCGGCGCTTGCGGTCATGCTGGGGGCGGATGTCGGCACCACCTTGGTCGCGCAGCTATTCAGCTTAAATATTTCCTGGTTATCGCCGGTCCTGATTCTGATCGGCGTCGTGGCCTTCACGGCGGGCGACCGCAGACGGACTCGCGATCTCGGCCGGCTCGTGATCGGGCTGGGTTTGATGCTGCTGGCATTGTCGTTGATCGTCGGCAATTCACAGCCGATCCGAGAGGCGCCGCTGGTGGTATCTCTGGTGTCATCCCTTGCGGGCGAACCGATCCTGGCAATCGTGATGGCGGCGTTGCTGACATGGCTCGCCCATTCCAGTCTGGCGACCGTTTTGCTGGTGGTGTCGCTGGTGGGTTCGGGCGCGATCCCCATCGGTCTCGCCTTTCCGCTGGTGTTGGGCGCCAATCTTGGGGGTGCGATGCCGCCGATCATGGCGACCATGCGGTCGGATGCCACCGCGCGCCGTGTCGCCCTGGGTAACGGGTTTTTCAAAGTTGCCGGCTGCGTTCTGGCGGTTCCACTGCTGGGTATTATTCCCGGCTTTATCGCCGCGATTGATTCCGAGCCGGTGCGCCAGGCGGTCAATTTCCATACCGCCTTCAATGTGGCGCTCGCGGTCGTTTTTCTCCCGCTGATTGGGCCGGCCAACGCGTTGCTCGAGCGCCTGATTGCGGATCGCGCGCCGGCGGACGACGCCGGTCAGCCGCGCTACCTCGACGCTGCGGCATTGGACGAGCCCGTGGTCGCGCTTGCCAACGCGGCGCGCGAAACCTTGCGGATTGCCGATGTGCTGGAAGAAATGCTGGCCCGGGCGATGGAAACGCTGGCAGGCAATGATCGTGACAGTCTCAAACTCGTCGAGGCGATGGACGACACGGTCGATCGGCTGTACGGGGAAACCAAGCTTTACCTGACCGAAGTGAGCCGCAACGAACTCAGCATGGAAGATAGCCGGCGGTGCAATGACATCATGGCGTTTTGCACCAACCTCGAACATGTGGGCGACATCATCGACAAGAACCTGATGGAACTGGCGGCAAAGAAAATTAAATACCGGTTGGAATTTTCGGACGAAGGGTTCCGCGATATCGAGGCATTGCATTGCCGGGTGAGGGACAATCTGAAACTCGCAACCGGCGTCTTCGTCTCCGGCGACCGGGAGTTGGCGCGAAAGCTTCTGATCGAAAAAGACCATTTCCGCGCGTTGGAACGCGACGCGGGAGAGAGCCACCACGAACGCCTGAAAAGCGGCAGGCGGGAAAGCATCGAGACGTCGTCGCTGCATCTGGATGTCATTCGCGACCTGAAGCGGATTAACAGCCATTTGACGTCAGCCGCCTATCCTATTCTCGAGACCGCCGGCGAATTGCGGCCATCGCGCCTCCGGAAGTTGAAGAAGTCGGTCGACGCGCCTGCTTGAATTTTGGGTGTCCGTCGGGTTTGCCCGTTCAGTGCCGCGTCCGGCGCACCGCGTCTTTCCAGGCGTCATAGGCTTGCGCGCGGGCCGGTGCGGCCATCATGGGATCGAACCGTGCTTCACGGGTCCATAGCGCCGCCATTTCGTTCGGTGGTGGATACAGGCCGATGTGAAGACCGGCCAGGTAGGCGGCGCCCAGTGACGTGGTTTCGATGACTGCCGGCCGTTCGACGGGCATATCCAGCATATCGGCGAGATACTGCATGAGCCAGTCATTGACGACCATGCCGCCGTCGACCCGGATCGTCTTCGGTGGGGCCGCACCGTCTGCCGTCCCGTCTGCCGCCATGGCCTCGAACAGGTCGCGGCTTTGGAAGCACACCGCTTCCAGGGTGGCTCTGACGATTTCCGCCCGCCCGGAATCGCGGGTCAGTCCGAATAAGGCGCCACGCGCGGCGCTGTCCCAGTACGGCGCGCCGAGGCCGGTAAAGGCCGGCACCATGACGACTTGGCTCGCCGGGTTGGCTTTTTTTGCCAGCGCCTCTGTTTCCTGCGCGTCGGCGATCATGCCGAGACCGTCGCGCAGCCATTGGACCGCCGCGCCGGCGATGAAAATGCTGCCCTCGACTGCATAGGTCGGCACGCCGCCGAAACGGTAGGCGACGGTGGTGAGCAGCCGGTTTTGCGATTGTACCGGCCGGTCTCCGGTGTTGAGCAGCGCGAAGCATCCGGTGCCGTAGGTGGTTTTCGCCGTACCGGGCTCGAAGCAGGCCTGCCCCACGGTCGCGGCATGCTGGTCGCCGGCGACGCCGGTTATGGGCAGTGCCGCGCCGAACAAATCCGGGGCGGCGTGGCCGAAATCGGCGGTGCAATCCATGACGTCCGGCAGCAGCGCGGCGGGCACACGAAACAGCGCCAGCAAGTCCTCGTCCCAGCATTGTCGGTGAATATCGAAGAGCGCGGTTCGCGAGGCGTTGGTGGCATCGGTCAGGTGGTGTCGACCCCCGGTCAGGCGCCATATCAGGAAACTGTCGATTGTGCCGGCGCATAGTTTCCCGGCATCGGCCATGGCGCGCGCGTCCGGCGCATTGTCGAGTATCCAAGCGATCTTGGTGGCGCTGAAGTACGGATCAAGCAGCAGGCCGCTGCGTTGTTGCACCAGGGCTTCATGGCCGGATTGGCGCAGCGTGTCGCAGGTGTCAGCGGTTCGCCGATCCTGCCAGACGATGGCGTTGTGCAGCGGTTTGCCGGTCTCCGCATCCCAGACCACGGTGGTTTCCCGCTGATTGGTGATGCCGATTGCGCGGATAGATTCGACGCCGCCCGGCGCCTGGTCGACGACCTCCCGCACGACGGCAACGGTTGCCCGCCAAATTTCCTCCGGATCGTGTTCTACCCAGCCCGAGTGAGGGTAGTGCTGCGTGAGTTCGCGCTGGGCGGAGGCGAGGGGCGCCCGGTCGCTGTCGAACAGCATTGCCCGCGTGCTCGTGGTGCCTTGGTCTATAGCGATGATGGTG